>JAACVI010000363.1 GCA_009992505.1 Myxococcales bacterium | reverse complement strand
CATGTCACGCAAGCTGCCCTCGCCACGGCGCCGGCCCCGTGAGCCGACCTTCAGACAATAGGGTGTGTCGTGTCAGGACGTCAGGGACCGCTGCCGACGCCACGCTTCGTCCGGTCAGGCAGAATTTGTGCTTCTCGTGAAAGGAGTACTCTTCGTCATGATCTATGAACTCGGTCTGCACGAGTGTTCGACGGATACCCTGACCATCGCGGTGTCTGTCTTTGGCGCCACGTTGGGCGTTCTGGGTCTGCTCTATCGCTTGAGGAGACAGGTTCACAGGTGGGCAATGGTGGCGATCGTCGTGGTGGCGGTCAGCGCCGTCGCGAGCCTGTTGGTGCACGAGAGGGCCGAGTGCGATGAGTTCGTGGCGGCGAGGGTCTCGAACTCCTGCACGCGATACAGTGGCGTCGTGCATGTCCTCCATCGCGAACACCGAGCAGGGCACGACCAAGGTGAGCAGATCGAGGTGGGAGGACATCAAGTCTCCTTCAGCCACTTCTCGGGTCAGCCTGGCTACAAGCAGACGCTGGCTTACGATGGCTCTCTGGGCGAGGGAGCGTGCGTCGACCTATGCGTCTATCGCGGACGAATCGTGCGCGCATCGCGATCGAACACGTGTGAGCCCGAGGACGTCCTACCGAGAGGGGACAGATCCGAACCCACCACATGGCTGCGGCGGGCGGCGTCTGGTAGAGGAGCCCTGCTCCATGCGCATCCCTCTTCTACGACCTCTCGCGCCGCGCGCTGCCTTGCGGGTATCCGCGTTCGCGCTGCTCGCGCTTGCCGCCTGCGGCGCGCCGCCGACGCCGGCGCCGGCGCAGGATCGTTATCCGACGCGTCTGGTGGATCCGGCGACGCTCGCGGGGGACTTCTCGCTCGAGCAGCAGATCACCATCACCCATCCCGAGGGTGAGCACTCGTTCCACGCGGTGCTGGAGAAGCATGGGGCTAGCCTGGTGCTGCTGGCGCTGGGACCGCATGGCGGACGCGGCTTCGCCTGGACGCAGACGGGCCATGACGTGGAGTTCCAGCGCTTCATCCCGGTCGAGCTGCCCTTCCCGCCACGCTATGTGCTGGAGGACGTGCATCGCGTGTGGTTCTTGGCCACGCATCCTCCGGCCAGCGGCGAGGGCGAGGTGGAGCGCGACGAGGACGGGGAGCACGAGGTCGAGCGCTACGTCGGAGGTCGTTTGATGTCGCGCAGCTACGCGCGCACGGACGATCACCCCCCGGGGCGAATCGCAGTGGACTACGGCGAGGGCCTCGCGAGCGGTGCGCCCTTCACCGCGGCGCCGCCTCCAGATGTCGACCTCGAGAACGCCTGGCTCAGTTATCACCTGCACGTGCACACGCTGCGCTGGGTTCCTGCCCCCGCGGCCGCCCCCGCAGAGTGACGGCGAGCGCAGTGACGGCGAGCGCAGTGACGGCGAGCGCAGTGACGGCGAGCGCAGTGACGGCGAGCGCAGTGACGGCGAGCGCAGTGACGGCGAGCGCAGTGACGGCGAGCGCAGTGACGGCGAGCGCAGTGACACTCGCTCTGTCGCGCGCTCAGCGGCGCGTGACCCGGTGCAGCCCGGTCCCGAGTTGCGCCAGACCGCCGACGGAGATCGCGACCGCGAACAGGATCCCGAACACGAATGGGCCGTTCGTTTCGGTCCACAGCTCGAGGAAACCTCCGGCCGATGCCGCACCGGCGACGGATAGGATGGCGCCGGCGATGCGCGTGTAGCGGCGTTGCTCGGCCGGGATAGGTTGCCCTGCACGCCGCAGGTCGCGCTGGGCGTGGGCCTCTCGGATCACGTTCTGGCGCAACGACATGGGCCGGCTCCTCTCGTCATCGTGCGTGCGGGGTCATCGAGCTGCAGCCTCGGGCGTGGTCGCGCCTCGGACCTCGAGCATGCTGTCCCCGTTCGCGCTCTGGTGCAGCGTCGCGTCCACGCCGAAGGCCTGGGCGAAGAGCTGGGGCGTGAGCACGTCGCGCGGAGCGCCCGAGGCGACGACGCTTTCGCCCGAGAGCACGAGCACGCGGTCGGCGAAGCGCGCCGCGAGGGCGATGTCGTGCACCGCCACCAAGATCGCGAGGCCCGCTCGGGCGTTGCTCTGCACATGCGTCATCAGCTGATGGGCGTGCAGCAGATCGAGGCTGGCCGTGGGTTCGTCCAGCAAGAGCACGGGCGAACCTTGCGCGAGGGCGCGCGCGAAGAGCACGCGTTGCCGCTCACCGCCCGAGAGCGTGTCGAAGCCCCGATCGGCGATCTCTCCCAGATCGGCCAGCGCGATCGCATCCTCGATCGCCTTCTCGTCCGCCGTGGCCAGGGCCGAGAGCCGGCCCAGGTGCGCCCAGCGACCCATGGCCACCATCTCGCGCACGCTGAAGGCGGGGTCGACGCCGAAGTGCTGCGGCACGTAGGCCAGCCGGTGCGCGAGCTGTCGCCGGCTCAAATCGGAGAGGGGCTTGCCCGTGACCTTCACCGCGCCGGCGTCCGGCGTCAGGAAGCCCGCGAGCAGGCGCAGCAGCGTGCTCTTGCCCGCACCGTTGGCGCCCAGCAGCGCGACCAGCTCGCCCGCGTGTAGGCTCAGGGAGACCTCGCGCAGCACGCGTCGTTCGCCGAAGGCGAAGTCGAGCGCTTCGGCCTCGAGGGCCGTCACCTCTGTCGGCTCCGCGCTCACAGCCGCGCCTTCTCACGGTAGAGCAGCCAGAGGAAGAAGGGCCCACCGGTGATGGCCGTGACCACGCCCAGGCGCAGATCGCCGGTAGGCATCAGGCGGCAGGCGAGGTCCGCGCCCATCAAGAGCATGGCGCCGACCAGGAAGCTGAGCGGCAAGAGGCGCGCGTGCTTGGGGCCGACCCAAAGGCGCACGAGGTGGGGCACCATCAGGCCGACGAAGCCGACCACGCCCATCACGGCCACGGTCGCCGCCGTCACCAGCGAGGTCAGCGCCAAGAGCTCGCGTCGCACGCGCGCCACGTCCACGCCCACGGCCATCGCGCTCTCCTCGCCCGTGGAGAGCACGTCCAGATCGCGCGCGTAGGTGAAGAGCCACACACTGCCGCCCAGAGCCATGGGCGCCGCCAGCCATAGCTCGCGGAAGCCGCGTCCGTCGAGGCCGCCCATCAGCCAGTCGAGCATGGCGCGTCCCACCTCCCAGTCGGCCAGGGAGACGGAGAGCAGGAGCGAGGTGCCGGCCGAGGCCACGCCGCCGAGGGCGATGCCCGCGAGCAAGAGCGTGTGCATGTCCGCGCGACCGGCGCGACGCGAGAGCAGGTAGGCGCCGAGGGCGCAGACGAGGGCGCCGAGGAAGGCCGCGACGGGCACGCCCAGCGTGGCCAAGCTCACGGGCAGCAGATAGAGCGCCGACACCGCGCCCAGCGCCGCGCCCGCCGAGACGCCGAGGATGCCCGGGTCGGCCATGGGGTTCTGGAAGACGCCCTGCATCGCGCCTCCTGCCGTGGCCAGCGCGCCACCGCAGACCAGCGCGAGCAGCACGCGCGGCAGGCGGATGTCGAGCACGATCACGCGCTGCCAGGTGGGCGCGTCGGGGGCGTCACCGAGCCCCAAGGCCGAGAACAAGAGGCGCGCGCTGCGGCCGAGGGGCAGATCCGCGCCACCGAACGAGAGCGCCACCAGCAGCGTCAGCATCAAGAGCGCCACGGCCAGGGGTAGGGCGAGTCGCCGCTTCATGGTGCGCTCTCCTCGGCGACGCGCGCGCGACGGAGCTGTTGGGCGATGTCCTCGACGCCCAGGGCGACGAAGTGCGAGGTGCTCATGAGGTGGCGTGGCGCCACGAAGATCACGTGTCCGCCGCGCACGGCGCGCGTGCGGGCGAGCAGACGATCGTGGGCGGCCCGCTGCTCGGGGCCGACGTCGCGACGTCGGGCGTCGGCGCGCCATGGCGCGAGCAGGATGTAGTCGGGATCCATGGCCAGGATGCGCTCGGCGTCCAGGCGTGCGTGGCCCTCGATGCCCGCCTCGGCGGCGACGTTGCGCGCTCCGGCGCGCTCGATCATCTCGTTCAGGAGCGTGCCGCGACCCGCCGTGTAGCCGCGCATGAAGTAGAGCACGCTCGGCCTCTCGCCCGGGCTGCGCTCGGCGTCCACGTGGCGCAGGCGTCGCTCCATCTCGTCCACCAGCTGCTGCGCGTGCGCAGCTTCACCGACCCGCGTGCCCAGCGAGCGCACGCTCTCTTCCACGGCGGCCAGGCTCGAGGCCACGGGCAGCTCGATCACCGGTACGGAGCAGCGCGCGAGCAGGCCGCGGGCCTCGGGCCGCGCGAAGGGGAAGAGCACGACCGCGGCGGGGGCGAGGGCCACCAGGCGCTCCACGTCGGCGGCGGAGCCCGGGCGCGCCTTCGCGGGCACATGCCGCGCCAGCTCGGCCACGTTGGAGATACGTCCGTCGGTGGCGAAGGCGCTGACGGCCAACAGCCGCTCGGGCGGCAAGAGCGAGAGCAGGATCTCGTCCGCCGGCAGGTTCGTGCTCACCAGGCGATCGTTCACCAGGGCTGGCGCCGGCACGTCGCTCGTGCGCGGCCCGGCCTCGAGCGTCGTCAGGGCCGTGGAGGCGAGGAGCAGCAGGATGAGGGCGAAGGCGGGACGCATGGTCTGGGGCCCGAGCGTGGGGCGAGGCGCCCACTCGACGCAAGCGCCGACGCCGGGCTCGCGCTCCCGCGGTCTGTCGTTTTCTTGACCACCCTCGCGCGCGTGACGCATGGGTGGGCATGCATCGCCGCGTCCTCATCCTCGCAGTGCTCGTCTCCTCCCTGGTCGTCTGCGGTGTCGCGGGCCTCCACTGGCATCGCCAGAGCGAGGCCGAGACGTTCTCCGTGGCCGCCCGGGCGCGGCTGAACGCGCCGCTGTCCGAGGCGCCCGAGATCGACCGCGTCCACGCCGGCGACGCGCGCTCCAAGCTCGAGCGCGCCATCGAACTGGGCCGGGACGATCGCGAGACGCGCGGCCTCTTTCACTACGCCACGGCCCTCGAGCGCGTGCAGGCAGGCGATCTCGTCTTCGCCGACGACGAGCTCGGGGTGGCTCGGGACTTCCTGGGCGACACGGCCAGCGTCCACGCCCTCGCGGGAGAGATCGCGCGGCGTCGCAGCGATCTGGTGACGGCGCGCATAGAGGCGGACGCTGCCCTGGCGCTCGAGCCCGAGAACGTCCGCGCGCTGATGTTGCTGGCGGATCTCACCCTCGACGGCGACGAGCCCGACCAGGCGCTGTTGGCGCTCGATCATCTGGCGCGGCTCGCGCCCGACGTCTCCGTCGTGCTCAACCGTCGCGGCCTCGCCCTCGAGCGCATGCAGCGCTTCGAGCAGGCCGAGACCTCCTTTCGCGAGGCGACCCAGCGCGACCGCCTGAACCACAACGCCTGGATCAACCTGGGCCGTCGTCTGCGTGGCCGTGGCGAGCCCGAGCAGGCGCGAGCCGCGTTTCTGGAGGCTCTCTCCGTCTCGCCCGCGGATCCCGACGCCTGGTTCGGTCGCGGCCTCGCGGATCGAGACCTCGGGCGCGTGGTCGAGGCGCAGCAGGCCTTCTCGCGCGCGGCGGAGCTCGCCCCCAACGACGCCGAGCCGCTCTTGGCGCTGGGTGATCTGGCCCTCTCGGCGCACGACACCGAGGCCGCCGTGGCCGCCTACCGTCAGGCCCTCGCCCACGAGGACGCCGACGCGGGCTCGTGGCTGAAGCTGGGCAACGCGCTCTTCGCTTCGAGCGATCTGGCCGGCGCCGAGCAGGCCTACCGCCAAGCTCTACGTCGCTCTCCCGGCCTGTCTGCGGCGCGCAACGGATTGGGCGCCGCGCTGATGTATCGCGGCAACCTCGATGGCGCCGCGGCGGCCTTCACCCGCGCGGCCGAGCTCGACGAGCGCGACCCGAACCCGCTGCTCAACCTGGCCCTGCTTGCCCGACGTCGTGGCGACGCCGCCGCCGAGCGCGACGCCTATCGTCAGGTGTTGAGCCGCGATCCCGAAAACGCCGTGGCCCTCGCCCGCTTGTAGAGCACACGAGCACGCGCGATCGCGCCTTCTTGGGCTATCCTCTGCCCGTGCCGCAGAAACTCCGCCAGGTCGAGCTGAAGCGCAGGCTCCCGACGCCGCCTGAAGCCCTGTGGCCGCTGCTCGGCGACACCAATCGCCTCGACCGCGCGACCGGGATGTCGGCCGTCAGCTACCACTTCGAACAGCGGGACGGTCGACGCGTGCGCCTGGGCGAGTCGAGTGAGCTCGGCATCCGCGTGCGCTGGGTCGAGGAGCCCTACGAATGGGCCGAGGGCCGCTTCGTCTCCGGCGAGCGGCGCTTTCTGGGCGGACCGGCGGTGCGCGGTGGATTGCGCGTCGAACTCCAACCCGACGGGGAGGGCACCCTCGTGCGCGCCCTGTGGCACTTCGAGGGTCGTGGCTTCCCGGGCCGAATCGTCGGACCGCGCATGGCCTCGCTCTTTCGCAATGGGCTCGGGCGTGTGCTCGACGAGCTCGCCGGCCTCAGCGAGCTCAGCGCCCAGACGCTGGGTTCCATCGATCCCACCAAGGGCGATGGAGACGCTCCTCGTCCGTCGCCCCGGACGACGCTCCTCGGTCCGCGTCAGGACGTGGACGTCGCGGAGCTGGGACGGCGCGCGAAAAACCTCCCGAGCGGCAAGGTCGCGCCCGAGCTCTTGGCGCACCTCTCACGCCTGTTGGGCGAGGCGCCGGACGAGGCGGTCGCCCAGATGCGCCCCTTCGCCTTGGCCAGCGCGTGGAACGAGTCGCGTCGCGACACGCTCGCGGCCTTCCTGCACGCGACACGCGTCGGCCTGGTCGATCTTCGCTGGCAGGTCGATTGTCCGGTCTGCCGCGTCTCGGCGAGCGTGCACGAGCGACTCGAAGACGTGCGCTCGGAGGTGCACTGCGACGCCTGCGGTGTGGACTACGGGGTCGGCTTCGGGGAGCACGTCGAGGCCGTGTTCCAGGCGAATCCGGCGATTCGTCGCACGCAGACCCGAGTCTTCTGCGCGTCCACGCCGGCCTTTCGCAAGCACGTCTTCTCGCAGCTCGCCGTCGAGCCCGGCGACCCGCGCACACAAGCCCTGCGCCTGCCTCGTGGCGAGATCGTGCTGCGCTTCCTTGGCCAGCAAGAGGTCACACGCGCGGACATCCCCGACGCGACGGGTCGGCTCGAGGTCCGCCTCGAAGCGTCCGGCCTGACCGCCCACTTCGAGCCCACGCCCGACGCCGAAGAGGACGAGATCCACATCGAGAGTGCCCTCGCGCTGCGTCAGGTCGTGCAGTTCGAGCGCGCCGATTGGAACGCCGACGCCGCCCTCGGCTCGATCGTCGCCACCTTCCCGGAGTTCCGCGATCTCTTCGCTACGGAAGCGCCCGCGGCCGGCGTCGATCTCGAGATCGGCTACCTGGCGCTGCTCTTCAGCGATCTCGTCGGTTCGACGGCGCTCTACGGTCGCATCGGCGACGCGCGCGCCTACGCCTTGGTGCAGGAGCACTTCGACCTGATGGCCCACGTCATCGCCGAGCACGATGGCTCCGTGGTCAAGACCATGGGCGACGCGGTGATGGCCAGCTTCGCTTCGGCCACGCACGCCGTGGCGGCGGCGCGGGAGATGGTGACTCGCCACGACGCGCGCTTCGAAGAGGACGAGTTGGGCCTGAAGATCGGCGTCCACGCTGGCGCCTGCCTCGCCGTGCGCGCGAACGAGACGCTCGATTTCTTCGGCAGCACCGTGAACATGGCCGCGCGTCTGCAGGCCAAGGCCGCCACGGGTGAGCTGGTGATGACGGAGGCCCTCTCGCACGAAGAGCCCATCGCCGCGCTGCTCGAGGGCTACCCGAGCGAGACCTTCGAGGCGCGCCTCAAAGGCATCGATCCGGTACCGCGCCTGCGACGCGTGCACCTCGACCAGACGGCGTAGCTCTTCAGCCCTTGGCGGCTTCGAGCACGGGCGAGAGCTCGCCCGACTCGTACATCTCGCGCACGATGTCGCAGCCGCCCACGAACTTTCCCTGCACGTAGAGCTGCGGGATCGTCGGCCACTGGGCGAAGTCCTTGATGCCCTGCCGGATGGCCGGATCCTCGAGCACGTTCACGTCGAGGAACTCGGTCTCGCTGCGCCGCAGGACCTCCACGACCGTGGCCGAGAAGCCGCACTGCGGGAAGCTCTTCGTGCCCTTCATGAAGAGCACCACGGGGTGCTCGTCGATCATCTTCTGAATTCGCTCGCGCGTTGCGTCGTCCATTGGTCTGCCCTTCTTCGTCTGCTGCCCAGGAACACCCGGGAGGATTGCTGTTCAGCCCTGCTTGGCCGCCCAGGCTGCGGGAGTGTAGGTGGAGAGGGCGAGGGCGTGCACGTCGCCGCCGACCAGAGCCCCGAGCGAGGCGTAGACCAGCTTGTGCTGCTCCACCCGACTCTTGCCCTCGAAGGCCGACGACACCACGGTCGCCCGATAGTGATCCTTGGTGCCGGTCAGATCCTCGACCTTCACGTGTTGGGCGTCCGGGACGCCTTCGAGAATCTTCGCTTCGACTTCATGGGCTTCGATCATCGTCTCTCCAGGACCAGTCGGTAAGGCCGGCGGCGACCTGTGTCAATCGATCCAGCGTGCGCGGGTCAGGGTCCCCAGCTCGGGGCATCGAGGCCCGGCGATGCCTCAGGTGATGCGGATGTGCTCGAGGCGGCGGTTCACGTCCCGGGCCAGGGAGATCTCCTGATCGCGGGGCAGCGTGGTCGTGGCCGAGAACAGGGCGAAGGCCGCCATCTCGTGCAGCGCCTGGTGCAGAGCCGCCAGCGGGTTGGGCTGGTCCACGGCGGCCAGCGCCTGGGTCACGGCACCCGCGTCCACGCAGCCGAATTCGTCCACTCCAGGCCCGAAGAAGGGCGCGTAGCCGCTACCTTCGAGCCAGGCCTCGAGCGTGCTCCGCGTCTGGGCGACGCCGCCGTAGGTCGCGACGGCGAAGAAGATGTCCTGCATGACCTCGTTGAAGCTCGAGACCAGCTCGGCCACGCGCGCGGGCTCCACGTGGCGATTCGCCCGCAGCGTGATCTGCTTCTTCTGGAGCAGGTGGTAGAGCCCCTTCACCGTCTGGAAGGTGCCGAGCCCGGTGCCCCGCGCGATCTGGTCGATGCTGCGGCGGCCGTCGATCACGCGCAGCAGCTTCTCGTGCATGGCCGTCAGCTTCTTGGCATCTGGAGCGTCCACGACCCGCGAGGGGATCATGCTGTCGTCGGGGATGAGGCCGCGGAAGAGCGCCATCTCGTCCACGCGCTGCACGCCTTCCATCAACAGACCCTGGATGGGCACGTGGATCGTCGTCATCCCCTCCGCCTCCGAACCTGGCGGGGGTTGCGCGAACACGTAGTGTCCCGAGGCCACGAGCAGCGAGGCGAAGAAGATATGTTCGGCCTGGGAGCGCAGGTGTTCGAAGAGCTGTGCCTGGTCGAGCGTACCCTCCTTGACCAGCAGCTGACCGAGGCGCCCCGTCTCCGTCACGCGCTTCAGCAACGACTTCAGCGCCGCCTGGTCGAGCACACCCGCGCGGTAGAGCACCTGTCCCAGGCGATCGTCCGGCGCGTCGCTGCGCGCGTGCTTCAGCGCGCCCTGATCCAGGGAGAGCGTGCGCGTGGCCTCCGGGCCCACCACCGTGAGCTCTCCTCCCCACTGCGCGGTGGCGATGACGTTCAGCACCTCCATCATGGTCATGCGAGAGATGATCTCGCCGGCCATCACGACTCTCCCACGCGTCGTCTCCGCGTCCTTGCCCGTGCGCGAGAGCACCACGAGGCCGGGCAGGCAGAGCGCCAACCGGTAGCTGCCCGCGTGGGGCGCGAGCGCCCGCGCCGAGTCCGTCGAGGTCAGCCTCACCGTGCCGTCACTTCCAATCTTCAACAACTCGTCCGCGTCCGCCACGAGCGCATCCTACCCCCAAATATGGGGGCTCGCAGGTTTTCGAGACGCCTCCGGGCACTCTTTGCCGGGGCGGTCCCGGGGGGTTCGGTCCTGGAGCGAATCCTGCACCAAACAAGCCCGATTCGTCTTGGCGTAGGCTCCGCGGGCTCGATGCTGGTACAAGGCCGCGCGCCCGTTGGGGCAGGAGGTGAAGATGGCAAAGGTCGCGTTTCTCTTCCCAGGTCAGGGGAGTCAAAAGGTCGGCATGGCTCGGGATGTCTTCGACAGCGTGGACGCCTCTCGCCGCGTCTTCGAAGAGGCGGACATGGCCCTCGGCGAAGCTCTGTCGACCCTCTGCTTCGAGGGCCCCGAGGAGGCGCTCGCGCTCACGGCCAACACCCAACCCGCGGTGCTCACCGCCTCCATCGCGTTGCTGCGCGCGCTCGATCGCGAGCCCGATCTCGTCGCGGGTCACAGCCTCGGCGAGTGGACGGCCCACGTGGCCGCCGGGACCCTCTCCTTCGCAGACGCCGTGCGCCTCGTGCGCAAGCGTGGCGGCTACATGCAAGAGGCTGTGCCCGTGGGCGAGGGCGCCATGGCCGCCGTGACCCGCGTGGATCGCGCCGAGGTCGAGCGCGTGTGTCGCGAGACGCCCGGCGTGGTCGAGAGCGTCAACTACAACTCCCCGGCGCAGACAGTGATCGCGGGCGCCGCCGCCGCCGTCGCCCAAGCCTCCCAGGCGCTCGAGGCCCTGGGCGGTCGCGCCATGCGCCTGCCCGTCAGCGCGCCCTTCCACTCCAGCCTGATGAAGCCCGCCGAGCAGCGCCTGGCTCAGGATCTCGACGGCACCGAGCTGCACGACCCCAGGCTGCCCGTGTTCGTGAACGTGGACGCCGCCGCCGTACACACCGCCGCCGCCGCGCGCGACGCGCTGATCCGTCAGGTGAGCCGCCCCGTGCGCTTCACCGAGCTGGTCGAGAACATGGCCGCGGAGGGCGTGGAGCTCTTCGTCGAGGTGGGCCCCGGCCGGGTGCTCAGCGGCCTGCTCAAGCGCATCGACAAGTCCCTGCGCGGGCTCTCCGTGCCCGACGCCGCCTCCGTGGCCAAGGCTCAGGCGGTCATCGACGAGGCCCGAGGGGCGATTTGACGCCCTGCGTCGATCGTGTACAAAGCGCGCGCCCGGGCAAGCCACGCCCGTGAAGAGGACAACCGAATGGAATATCTGATCTATGCGGCACCGGTCGCCGGCGCAATCGCCCTCATCTTCGCCTTTCTGAAGGCGGGTTGGGTCAAGAAGCAGGACGCTGGCGACGACGTCATGAAGGACATCGCCGAGCAGATCCAGGTCGGTGCCATGGCCTTCCTTGGCGCCGAGTACAAGGTGCTCGCGGGCTTCGTGCTCGTGGTGGCCGTGATTCTGGCCGCCGGAAACATGGGCGACATCCAGCGCTCGCCGCTGATCGCCGTCTCCTTCGTGTGCGGCGCCTTGGCCTCGGCCCTCGCCGGCTATTTCGGCATGAAGGTCGCCACCAACGCCAACGTGCGCACGACCGCTGCTGCTCGGAAGAGCATGGGCGCGGCCCTGGCCGTGGCCTTCTC
>JAACVI010000362.1 GCA_009992505.1 Myxococcales bacterium | reverse complement strand
CGGCCTTGGCGACGGAAACGGGAAAGTCCGCTCAGGCTGTCTCGCGGGACGGCTAGCGGTCCGCCCAGCCGCAGTTGTAGGTGATCCAGACGGCCACGGGCTGTCCATCGCGGTCCAGGGGAGGGCTCCAGCGGGATGCCCGCACCACGCGTTCACACGCTTCCGCGAAGCCATAGCCTCCACGTGTGGCCGTCGATCCTCGGATGGAACGAACACGACCGTCCGGATCCACCCTGGCGTGCACGGTGGCCCGGCCCAGGACGCCCTCGCGACGCGCGCGCTCGGGGTATTCCTCGTGAACGCGATCGGCCAGATCGGGCACGCTGGGGCGCCTCGACAGGTCGGCCAGGGGGACCACGCGCGGACCCGTGCCCTGACCCGTGCCTCCGGGCACGCCCTGCGGGCTGCCCTGGACCCGTCGCCCGGTCGGCGTGCCTGGGGGCGAGAGCGGTCCCTGGCGATCTTCGCCGCTGCCCGGATCGATGGCGAAGCCCGAACCCGTGCCAGTGCCGGTGAGGTTGATGCCGTCCATGCGTACAGGCGTCTCCTGCAACGGCGCGGGCGGCTGAGGCGTCTGTGGTGCGGGCGTTGGCGGAGGCTCCGGCGCCGTCTCCGGTCGCGGAGCCCGGACGCGTCGCGGCGGCGGCACGACGGGCGTCGGCTCCGGGGGCGCCACGGGATCTGGCGCGGGCGGCGTCGGCTCGGGCGGCGGCGTCGCGAGGGGGGGCGGGCTGATGATCTCGAGGTCGACCGGATCGGGCCGCATGCTGGCTCTCAGGGAGGCGAAGCTCGGCATCAGCGCGAAGATCAGCGCGTGGGCGACTACAGCGATGCCGAGGCTGCTCCACAAGGAGATCGTGGACGGCGCCGCGATCGCGCCCTGGGGGCTGGCGGGGGACATCCTAGGGGGAGACTTCTCCTGGGCGCACGTTGATGGCGAACTTGGTCACGTGCTCCAGGCGCAGCAGATCGATCACGTGGACGACCCGCGCGTGGGTGACGCTGCCCGCCGCCGCGAGGACCACCCGAAGGTTCTCGTCTTGCGCGTGGGCCGCCCGGATGCGGGTGCGCAGCGTGGCCTCGTCGACGGGGTTGCGATCCAGGTAGAGCGAGCCGTCGGCCTCGACCGAGACCGCCATGGTCGTGGGCGTCCCTTCACCCGTGGCCGCCGTGGGCAGCTCCATCGGGATGGTCTTGGAGACGATGGCTGTGGCCGTGACCATCAGGATGATCAGCAGCACCAGCACGACGTCGACCAGGGGCGTGACGTTGATCTGGGTGATCAGCTCGTCGTCGTCTCCCGAAGCGCCGCCCGCCATCAGGACTCCTTGGCGCCCGAGGGCGCGCGCTGTCCGTGCAGCTCGGCGTGGGCGCGCACGTCATGACCGAGGGCGTCGGCCCAGCTCAGGCGCACCTTCACCGTCCGCATGAAGAGGTTGAACGCCGCCACGGCGGGCAAGGCGACCAAGAGACCGATGGCGGTCGCCACGAGCGCCTCGCCCACTTCGGCCATCAGCCCGTTGGACACCTGCCCGGCGCTCTGCTCGAGGGTGTGGAACGCGCGGATGACTCCGATGACCGTCCCCAGCAGCCCCACGAAAGGCGCGTTGTTTCCCACGGTGCCCAGGAAGGCGAGGTTTCGCTGCATGCGGCTCTGGGCGATGCCGCGCGCCGCATCGAGCCGTTGTTCGACGACGTGGGGTCCCTGTCCGACGGCCGCGAGTCCCTCACGCACGATGCCCGCTTCGAAGGAGGGCGAGGCCTGAAGACGCTTGATCGCGCCCGGCACGTCGTCCTCCTCGAGGTGCTTGGCGAGGTCTGCGCGCAGCGTGGGCATGTCGTCGCGGGAGCTTATCAGTGCCCAGGCGCGCTCGAGGATGACGGCGAGCCCGATGACGGAGAGCCCCACGAGAAACCACATCACCCAGCCGGCGCCGAGCATCGCGAAGGCTGTCAAACGTTCTTGGATGTCCATTGTCGCTTCGTACCAATCCGAGGGAGGGATGTGGGTGGTCGGGCAAAAAAGACCGAGCACGCATTAGCGCATCACGAGCCCCAACGCATCCCTGGGCTTTTCATTCCGAGGGTTCGTCTGCGGTCGACGGCTCTCCGCCGAACTCCGTGGGCTCGCGTCCGAGCAGCTCACGCAGCAGCACGGTGGCGTAGGCTCCTTTCGGCAGCGTGAAGCGCAGGCGCGTTCCTTCGGCCGTTTCCTGCACGCTGGACTCTCCGGGCTGCACACGCATCACGCGTCGAGAGCCTCGCCCCGCGGCCCCGAAGCGCCGAAACATGTCTGTCGTGATACCCGCGTGCTCCAATACCCGTTCCTCACGGGCCAGCGCCTCACGCTCGGACCAGCGCATGCGCTCGCCGAAGATGGGTCCGGTCGGGCTGATCTCGAGCTGCCGCACCCGCTCCGAGTCGAGCGCCGCGTCCTCACAGACGAAGACGCCACCCGTCTCCTGCTTGCGCATCACGTCTCCGTCGACCGCGGACTCGAAGAGTCCATCGTTCAGGCGCTCGGCCAGCACGATGTTGAACAGGGCCGATTGGAGGCTCGACACCTGCAGCTTGCGCAGGAAGCGTTGGCGCGGCGCCTTGCCGCCTTCGAGCAGCCAACGGCCGGCGCGGGCGAGGTTGGCGTTGTTGCGGCCGAAGCGCTGGGGTCCGAAGTAGTTCGGGCAGCCATGCTCGGCCAGGCGCGCCAGGCGCGGCGCGAGGGCCTCGGCGAGTCCCTCCGAAGTGTCGCTGAGCAAGAGGTCGAAGCGATTGCCCGTGAGGTGTCCTGTCCGCAGCTTCTGGCCGTGGGGGATGGCCTCGAGGATGCGAATTCCGTCGAGCTCGAGCGCGAGCGCGGCCTCCGCCTTGGCTTGCGGAAAGCTCGCCCATTGACTGGTGACCGCGCGCCTATCCTTCATGCCCGCGTAGCCCACGTCCCGGGCGTCGATGCCCAAGCCGCGAGCGATCGCGCGCACGGCGTCGGTGGTGTTCCAGCCCGTCTTCTCGAAGTGCACGAAGAGGTGCTCGCCCTGACCCGAGGGCCCGTAGGCCGGCATCTCCTCGACACGGAAGTCCTCCGGACGAGCCCTCAAGGTGGCGTGGAGTTCTTGGCCACTGGTCAGGAGGTGGGGGAGTGTGCCGACGTCTGCGGCATTGGAGATGAATTCTGTATGCATCATTTCGCTGTTTGCAGGGTATACATGCTGAGCGGGACGTGTGGTGCCGCGGGATGACGATTGGGCGTAGATCGCAAGGAGAGAATCCAGCGTGAGGCGTCCCGGCTCTTGAAGGCCGGGGTGGCTGGCCGGGTATTTCCTGGGGGCAGCGTCGCCGTCGCCTACCGAAGCGGAACAGCGTGGGTCGAGGTGCTCGCCAGCGCGGGCCGCCTGATCCACGGCGGCGCCGAGGTGACGCCCCTGACGCTCTACGATCTCGGCGCCCTGACGCGGCCTTTCTTGGCCATGCTGACGGCGCGCCTGTTCGAGCAAGGCGTGCTGTCGCCCAGCATTCGACTCAAGGACGTCATCTCCGATCTGCGCGGTGGACCGGCCGCCGGCGTGCGCCTCGGCGAGCTGCTCGAGGCGCGGGGTGGCATCGACGCCTGGGGTGGCATCTACCTCGACGTGCCCCACGCCCACGGCAGCGCGGCGGCCCGGCGCTGGCTCGCCGCGGAGGCCGGGCGGCGCTTCGAGACCCGGCTCAAGGGGCGCGAGCTGCATGGCGACCTCGGATACCTCTTGCTGGGCGAGGCCATCGTGCGGGCGACGGGCACCTCCCTCCAAGCGTGGATGGAACGCGAGATCGTCTCGAAGCTCGGGGTCCAGGGCGAGATCCTCTACCTTGCGAGTCTTGGGGAGAGCACGCGGGAGGCGCTGCTCCCTCGCGTCGCGCCCACGGAGCGCTGTCAGTGGCGGGGCCGGATCCTTCACGGGGAAGTGCACGACGAGAACTGCGCGGCCTTCGGTGGGGTGGCGGGGCACTCGGGCCTGTTCGGGACGGCCCGAGGCGTGGCGGCGCTCGGCTGCGCTCTGCTCGACATCCTGGCCAAGCGGCCCTCGGCACTCGGTGACTGGCCCCTCGGGATCGACCCCACTTCTGGTCACCCCCTGGGCTTCAGCCACACCATCGCCGCGGGTCAGCGTGGACGACGCTTGGGAGAGGCCTTCGGGGAGCTCGGCATGGTCGGCACGAGCATCTGCTGCGACGAGTCGCGCGACATGGCCATCGCGCTGCTGACGAACCGCATCCACCCGAGCCGCGCCAACGAGAAGATCCTGGGCTTTCGACCCGCCTTCCACGACGCCCTTGCCGTCGCCTACGACGGCTGAGGCGACACTCTCGCCCTGCGCTCAGGCGTCTTCGCGGCGCTCGGCCGGTCGCGCTAGAGGTCGCTCGCCCCGCAGTCGCTCGAGCAGGCGCGAGCGGGTCTCCTGGCTGGCCGCGTTGCGCGCGGCGCGGGCCATGGCCCGTGGATCGCCGAGCAGCACCACCAGGCGCTTGCCTCGGGTCACGGCGGTGTAGAGCAGCGCGCGCGTGAGCAGCATGTGGTGCGCGCCGTGCAGGACGATCACCACCGCCGGGAACTCGCTGCCCTGCACCTTGTGAACCGTCGAGGCGTAGGCCAGGGAGAGCGCGCCGAGGGCGTCGCCGACGAAGCGCACCTCGCGTCCGTCGAAGCGCACGTAGGTCGTCGTGCCCTCGAAGCGCGCGACCTCACCGACGTCGCCGTTGAACACTTCGCGCTCGTAGTCGTTGCGCAGCTGCATCACCTTGTCGCCGACGCGAATCCCCCGAGGCCCGTGTGCGCCTCGCGGGTTGAGTTGTTCCTGGAGCAGCTCGTTCAAGGCGACCACGCCCAGCGGTCCGCGGCGCATGGGCGAGAGCACCTGCACGTCGCGTCGGCTGTCGAGCCCGTAGGCGCCCTCCATGCGAGCCAGCAGACGCACGAGCTTCTGCCTCGCGTCGTCGGGGTCGACCGCCTTGATGACGAATAGGTCCCCGCTCCCCTGTTCACCCGTAGGGGTGGGTGTCGGCATATCGCCGTGCAGGATGGCGTGCGCGCCTCGCACGATGGCGCTCTGCTCCGCCTGGCGAAACACCTGGGTCAGGCGAACGGTCTCGCCCACGCCCGAGGCGAGGGCGTCGCGCAGCACCTGTCCGGCGCCCACGGGCGGCAGCTGGTCGCGATCCCCGACCAGCACCAGATGCGCTTCGGGCGCGATCGCCTGGAACAGACTCTGGGCCAAGCGCAGATCGAGCATCGACGCCTCGTCGACCAGCACGACGTCGGCGGCGATGGGATTCTCGGGTCCGCGGCGGAAGCCCCCCGTCGCCGGGTTCCACTCGAGCAGGCGATGAATGGTCTTGGCTTCGCGGCCCGTCGCCTCGCTCAGGCGCTTGGCCGCGCGTCCGGTGGGGGCACAGAGGGCGACCCGGCGGCCCGCGGCCTCTTGCGTGGCGACCAAGGCACCCACGGTCGTGGTCTTGCCCGTGCCGGGACCGCCCGTCAGCAGCAGGAGCCCGTGATCGAGGGAGGCGTCCACGGCGAGCTGCTGCGTCTCCGAGAGCGCCTCGTCGCGTCCCTCCACGCGTGCGCGCGCCGCGGCTCGTAGCTGCGGCCGCGGCCGGGCCAGGCTTCGGAGGTCGCGCGCCACGGCCACCTCCGCGTCGAAGAGGGGCGGCGGATAGACGGCCGCGTCCTCGCGCAGGATGAGCCCGGCGCGGGCCAGTCCGGGCAGCACACCGAGCGTCCGTGTCGACGGGATCTCGAGCTCCAATGCCTCGTGGACCAAGAGCTCCTCGGGGCAGAAAGCGTGACCTTCGTCGGCGGCCTTGCCCAGCAGGTGCAGCACGGCGCCGGCGGCGCGCCTCGGGTCGTCGACCCCGATGCCGAGCGCGCGCCCCGCCGAGTCCGCCGTGCGGAAGCCGATGCCTCGCACCTCCTCGGCGACGAGATAGGGATCCGCGCGCAGCACGCGCACCGCGTCGACTCCGTAGCGTTCGTGGATGCGCCTGGCGTTGGCCCGACCCAATCCGAGGCCATGCAGAAACGAGAGCGTCTCCGCCAGCTCACGCCGTGAGCGCACCGCCGCGCCGATGGCTTCGGAGCGACGCTTGCCGATGCCCGGGACCTCGCGCAGCGCGTCCGTGCGCGTGGCGATGACCTCGAGGGTCTGATCTCCGAAGCGCTCCACCAGGCGTTGCGCCAGCGCCTTGCCGATGCCGGGCACGAGGCCCGAGCCGAGATAGCGCGCGATGCCCGCCGCCGTTCCCGGCATCACGGGCGAGAAGGACTCGACGCGTAGCTGCACGCCGTGCCGCGCGTGTTCCTCGATGCGCCCACGCACCCTCAGCGTCTCACCGATGGAGATGTCGCCCAGCGGGCCCACCAAGACGAGCTCGTCGTTCGTTCGGGTGCGCTGGGCGTGCGCGACCACGAACTCGCCGTCGGGCGCGCGGAAGACGACGTTCGAGATCTCGACCTCGATGCCGCCGTCCGCGCGTTCGCTGGACAGGTCCAGGCTGAGATTGCCTTGGGGTCGAACGGGATGTCTCGGGTGCGCCACCTCGGGCGAGCGCAGCAGACGGCCCGCGGGCTGTCAACGCGCGAGGCGGCCCGTGCCCGGCGTGCAGCTGCCCTGGAAGGCGAAGGCGTCGTCGTCCATGCGGCGCCCATCCTCGACCACGCGCACCAGGCAGATGCCCGCGCCCGCCGTGGGTCGCGCCGGTGCTCCGGACAGCCTGCGACCCAGAGCGTCGCGCAGATAGACGGGCTCGCCCGAGTTGCTCAGGCCTCCCGAACCCAGCGACGTGCCCAAGCGAATCAGGCGCGCGCCCGCGGGAATCGGCGCGCCGTACCCGTCGGTCGGATCGAAGCCGTCCGCCACCAGCAGGGCGCGCTCCGACGGACCGAGGGGAGAAGGCGAGGGCAGGACGTCTCCCGGGCGATCGCCTGCGTCGGACAGGCTGTAGCCGCCGAGGTCCACCGTGGTCGTGCCGGCGTTCAGGACCTCGACGTACTCCTGACGTGGTTCCGCGCCGAGGGGATCCGCGCGCACCTCCATCACATACACGGCGTCCAGGGCTTCGGTGGTCTGGGCGTGCACGGGCAGTCGGAGCGTGTGGCCCGCGAGATCGACCGCGTCGAGCCACAGGTCTTGCGCGGTGTCGGGCGCGAGATGGCGCAGCGTGAGCGCGGCGTCGCCTCGCGCGGCCACGGCGCGGGTCGAGCCTGCGCTGCCCTCGAGCCGATAGCGCAGCGGTCCGGTCGCCGTGAGGCGCAGTTCGAGGCTGCGATCATCGACGAACAGGCAGCCCAGCGCGGGAGACTCCTCGGGCGGGACGCCCTCCGGCACGTCGCCGCGCCAGAGCGTCTCGTCCAGTGCGCAGGCTGGCGCGTTCAGGCTGGGCGAGAGGAAGGCCCCCGTACCCGTGCGAAATTGGAACACGACGGGGCCGACGGGGGCGCCACCACGGTCCAGCACCTCCTCCGTCACCTCGATGCGGTGCGGTCGCCCGGGCCAGAGCGGGTCGATGGGCTCCAGGCTGACGCAATCTCCTTCGGGCCAGCCCAGCTCGAGGCAGCTCGTCAGCGCGCGTCGGGTGGGCACCGCGGATCCGCTCTCGTCCACGAGCCGCACGCCCGCCGGTGCGCCACGAACGATCTCGTCGAAGCGCACGGCGAGCAAGGGGATCACGCCGGGCACGCCCTCCGTTCCATCCGCGGGCCAGCTCCCGTCCACGCGCGCGCCCCCGCCATGCTCGGCGGCGCGTAGATCCGCGCCGAACGGGACGCCCAGCGGGTTGTCCTCTCCCGCCCACGCTGCCAGCGCGAGCAGGTAGCGCTCGCCCGGTTCGAGCGCGGCCGAGGGGCGTATCTGAGCGCCGCTGGCGAAGCGCTCGATGCACGCGTCCAGCACCCGCGCTCGCGTCGCGACCCGCAAGGGAGCGGACGCGAGATCTTCGATCAAGGCGCCATCCACCTCACCGCGCAGCAGCATCAGCGGCTCCGGATCCCCCTCCATGGGCCCGGTGAGTCGCAGCACGAGGACCGGGCGAAGCGGGGTCTCGTCCTGCGCGTGGGCGACGCCATCCTCGTCCACCACGCTCAGATCGATCACCGCGGGCGGCGTGGGCGGCGCGGGCGGCGCGCTAATGTCCTGGCCGGCGTCGTGGGAGGGCAGGGAAGGGCTCGGCAGGCAGGCACTGGCGAGCACGGTCAGGGCCCACAGGCCAGGGTGGAGATCCGAGGCGCGGCCTCGGACGGCGGCTCGAGCGGTACAACGCATGCGTGCCTATCGGCCGCGTTGCCGCTTCGGTTGCGTGGACCTTGGGTGAGGGGGCGTTCGCGCGGTATGCTCATCCCATGCTGACGCCTCACGGCACCTCGCGCAGCGCGGGGCTCCTCTCGAACGCGTGCGCCCTTGGCTCCGTGGTCGCGGGCAAGTACCGCGTGCGTCGCCTCCTGGGATCGGGCGGCATGGGTACGGTGTACAAGGCCGAGAACCTCGCCATCGGTCGCACGGTGGCGCTGAAGGTGCTGCATCCGCACCTGGCCGACGATGGCGTGACCTTGATGCGCTTCCAGCGCGAAGCCCGCGCCGCGGCGGCCGTCGGTAGCGCCCACGTGGTGCAGGTGATGGACCTCGGCGTGGAGCCCGGCGGAGCGCCCTATCTGGTGATGGAGTACGTCCGTGGCCGCAGCCTGGCGCACCACATTCGCCTCGAGGCGCCCTTCGAACCGGAGCGCGCCGCGCACATCGCTGGGCAGATCCTCAACGCGCTCTCCGCCGTGCACGCGCAGGGCATCGTGCATCGGGATCTGAAGCCGGAGAACATCCTGCTGACCAAGCAGGCCGGTCGCTCGGACTTCGTGAAGGTCTTCGACTTCGGCATCGCGGCCTTCGTCGAGGGCGCGTGGCGGTCAGCCGGAGGAGCCGAGCTCACGCCCTCGGGTCGGGCCATGGGCACGCCCGTGTACGCCGCGCCAGAACAGCTGCGGGGCGACGAAAAGCTGGATCAGCGCTTGGACCTGCACGCAGTGGGCGTGCTCCTGTACCAGATGCTCACGGGCGCGCGGCCCTTCGAGGCCGGCAACTTCGCCGACCTGTGCAAGCTCATCGTGCGTAAGCCCCCCGCGCCTCTGAGCGCCCACCTTGCGCATCCCCCGGCTGGCTTCGACGCCGTGCTCGCCCGCGCCATGGCCAAGAAGCCTCAGGATCGCTACGCGGACGCCGAGGCCATGCTCGAAGCGCTCGTGCCCCTTGGCGCCGATCCCGCGCACGCGGCCGAGCCAGAGCCCACCGACACCTTCACCATCGACTTGCGTGATCTGCGGGCGCGCGAGCTGCGCGATGGCCTCTTGCCGCTCCCCGACGACGCTTGTGCCTTTGAGATGAGCACCGGAGCGCGCTCCTTGGCCCTGGCCTTCTTGCAGGATTCCCTGGGGGCGGAGCGCTGGGAGGAGCTGTCGTTTCAGGATCCGACCTTGCGTGAGGCCGACGTCACGGAGCGCGGGTGGTCGCCGGAGGGCACGCTCTTCGCGACCCTCGACCGCGCGGATGCGCGCTTCTATGAAGGGGGCCACCGCCTCTCCGCGGAGCTTGGGCGTAAGCTGGCGGAGCGGGCGCTCGAGCAGGGGTTCGTCGGTCCGCGCACCACGCCGGAGCTCCTCTTCTCCGGGCTCGCGCAGCTGTGGGGCGAGCATTTTCGCGACGGCGTGGTTCAGGTCGTCAGGCTCGGGTGCGGTTACGGTCAGGTCGAGCTGCGCGATCATCCCGCTCCGCGCGTGACCCGATCGGTCATGCTGCTGGCCTTCGTCGAGCGCATGATCGAGTGCTGTGGGGGAGGCTCCGTGGACGCGCGGCTGGTGGCTTGCGCCGCCCTGGGTGACGCCTGCGATCGCATCGAAGCGACCTGGTCGAGCTGAGCGTGGATTCGCCGCGGCGGCCCCGCGCGGGTCGGGCCGCGCGACCTCGCTTCGTTGCGCGCGCCGAGAGCCGCTGCTAATCCCGCGCCGTGACCAAGGA
>JAACVI010000415.1 GCA_009992505.1 Myxococcales bacterium | reverse complement strand
ATGATGATCGGCGCCATTCGCGAGCGCGCCGTGGTGCGCGATGATCGCATCGTCGCGCGCAAGATGGTCACGCTCACCGTCACCCTCGATCACCGCTTCATCGACGGCTTTCAGGCGGGCACCCTCGCCAAGCTGATGCGCGAGCTCTTCGCGGATCCGTGGAAGCTCGAGCCGGGCCTCACCTAGAACTGGCGCGCGGAGGACTAGAGGAGGTTAGGGGCGGGCGATGCGCACGGGATCGCCGAGGCGGACCTCGAGCGACACCAGGCCGAAGTAGAGCTCGCCGTCGATCACGGGGTCGAGGTTCTCGTCGCCCAGAGCCTCCACGCTCATGTGCTGGCCGCGCGTCTCGACCAGGCCGTCGGCGCGGATCTTGGAGCCGCTGGTCAGGCGCGGGATGTTGCTCAGCACGTCCCAGGCGCTGAGCTCACCTGCCTGCAAGTGCATGGCGCCGGGCTCGCGCGCGAAGGGGAAGACGCGGAAGGGACCGAGCACGATGTCGAAGGCGCCGGCGTGCAGCGCGCCGTGGCGAGTCGCCGAGAGCACTTCATTGTCGATGGTCACGCGCGCCTGGGTGGGTCGGAAGAGGCGCTCGGCGTAGGCCCGTCGTTCGCTGAAGGGCGCATGGGTCGCGCGGGCGAGCTGCCCGGACGCGCCTCGACGCACCACGCGCAGGATGGCGCGCGTGCCCGACTCCGGCTCCTGGTAGTAGGCCTCGAAGAAGCGCTGCCCGATGCCACCGGCGGCGAGGGCGAAGCCGCGCCGACGAAAGCGCCGGCCGTCCACGCGAACGCCGTCGATGAGCAAGCTCGGCAGGGCCACGTGGGGCGGCACCTCGCCACGGATCGCGTAGGGCACGAGCTGTTCCACCAACTGCTCGGCGCTGCGACGGACGCCGACCTTGTGCGCCACGAAGTCGATGGTGCCGCCGCCCGTGGGCATGACCAGTACGTCGTCCGCGGCGCCCAGCTCGTCGAGGGCGTGCAGCACCTGATGGAGCGCCCCGTCGCCACCGTCCGAGACCAGCACGCGCGCGCCCTCGCGGAGCATCTGCGCCACGGCCGGGCGGATCTCGTCCACCGAGGACGTGAGCGCCACCGCACCGACCCCTTCGAGCCGCCTGCACAGCCGCGCGATGCGCCCCGGTCGTCGCCGGTTCTTCTTGGCACGTGGATTGACGATGACGCCTATTTCCGCCACCTCGGCAGCATACCAGCCGAGCTTAGAAGACGGCAGCAAAGCGCCCGCGCGATCTCAGGGCGTGACGCAGGGTCCGAGGTCGGGCGAATGGGGCACGACCACGCGCTCGTCCATGGCGTGGACGCCGCGCTCGTCGGTCAGCTCCACCTGGAAGTGCACCCGTCGCTCGACGAAGCACTCCGGGTTCGCGATCAGGCCCGGCCAGCCGATGTACTCGAGCGTGCCGGGCGCTCCATCTACCGCGGGGTTCACGCGCACGCCGACCCAGCTGTTCTGCTGCGCGCCGGGGTCGTCCTCGGGCCACACGCCCACGTGCAGATCGCAGCGACCGGAGGAGAGGCCCTCGGTGCGAATGCTCAGCCAGAGGTGGTGACCGCCTTGCGCGCCCGCGGTCAGGTCCACGTCCTGTCCGTCCGCCAGAGGCACGAACTCAGCCTCGCCCGTTCCCAGCTCGAGCACGCCTTCGGGGGTCGGTCCGCCCGAGATGCAGGCGAAACCGAAGAGCGTGAGCAAGAGGGATAGGGCGAAGCGGATTCGCATGGTCCTCAGCCTCGGCGACGACGCACGAAGAGCAGCGCCAGTCCGACCAGGCCGAGCATGCCATAGGGCGCGGCCGAGCCAGAAGTCGTCACCGAGCAGCCCGAGTTCGCGTCCGGCACGGTTACGATCTGTCCGGCGGGCAGGCTCGCGGGTCGGTTCGGCAGACGCAGGTTGTAGAAGCTGCCGGGCACGGGGGCGTCCGGCGCGATGCAGTTCGTCGAGCGAGCGCCCGTGGCCGCGTCGATGCTGCCCACGGCGACCATGCCCTGCACGCACTCGCAGGTTGGCGTCATGTTGATGGGGGTGCAGCGTCCGGCGCCGCAGTCCACGCCCACG
>JAACVI010000414.1 GCA_009992505.1 Myxococcales bacterium | reverse complement strand
GCTCAGCTCGTCCGCGCTGCTGACCATGTACATCACGGTGTCCGGCCCCGCGAAGTGATCCGGCGCTGTGCGCCAGGCCAGGTAGACGCGGCCCTCATGGCGCACGACGTCGAGGTTGTTGTTCGAGGTCAGGGGCGTGACCTCCGGCGGCAGGCCATCGGAGGGCACGATCATGCGCGTCTCGGCGATCGTGACGTCGTGCCGACCGGGCTCCGAGGGCGGTGGCGCGGGTGGACCGGCGTCCGCTGGCGAGGCGTCGAGCGTCGCGTCGGCCACGCCCGTGTCGGTCACGCCGGTGTCGGATGTGCCCGCGTCGGCACCCGCGTCGGTCGCCGATCCCGAGCCGCAGGCCGAGAGGAGCAGAGCGAGCGCGAGCACGCGAGTCATGACGACAGCTTACGAGAGAACGGCCTCGCTCGGGAGGGCCTCCGACATGCGGCGGAAGGCAGCGCCTGCGTCTCCGTCCAAGATGCGCGCGTCGCGCGAGCGCTTCCCCACGTTCGCATTCGGTCGGTCGAGCTCCATTTCAGCGCGCGCCGCGGCGCAGCTGACGTGGTAGCCTGGGGGATGACCGACGCCGGTCGCGCACTCACGGTGCTGATGCAGCTGACCCGCACCTTGGCTCACGAACGCTGCCTCGAGACGGCTCTGCGCGCGGTGACGGACGCTGCGCTCGACCTGCTGCCCGCGGATCACACGTCCGTGCGCGTGCTCGACGACTCCGAGCACGAGCTGCTCGCCGGCGCACGCAGCGGCGCGGGCGCGTCCCAGCGCCCCGTCTCCTTCCAGCCCAACGTCGGCGTGGCGGGCTGGGTCGTCGCCCATGGGGAGGTCGCGTGCATCGACGATTGCGCCGAGGATTCGCGCTTCTTGGTCGCGCCCGGCCAGGGGTTCACCATCCGCTCGATCCTCTCCGTGCCGCTCTTCGTCTCGGGCAAGGTCGTGGGCGTGCTCTCGGCCAGCTCGGCGCGGCTCCGCGCCTTCGATGAAGAGGCCGAGACCTTCGCGCGTCTGCTCGCGAACTGCGCCGTCACGCCCATCGATCGCGCACGCCTCGAGCGCATCGCGGTCACGGACGCCCACACCTTGGCCTTCAACCGCCACTACCTCTTGCCGAGGCTGCGCGAAGAGCTCGAGCGCGCGCGTCAGACCGTCACGGTCCCGAGCGTGCTGTTGATGGATCTCGACGACTTCAAGGGCGTGAACGACACGCACCTGCACCAGGCCGGCGACACGGTGCTGCGCGTCTTCGCCGATCGCGTGCGCCAAGCCGTGCGCCGACACGACGTGCTCGTGCGACGCGGTGGCGACGAGTTCGTGTTGATCCTGCCGGCGACCGGCACGGTCGCCGCTGAC
Source organism: Myxococcales bacterium (assembly GCA_009992505.1). Taxonomy (GTDB): domain Bacteria; phylum Myxococcota_A; class Polyangia; order Polyangiales; family Houyiibacteriaceae; genus JAADHO01. The sequence goes on along the minus strand of JAACVI010000414.1, from coordinate 1,352 downwards.
GTCGTCGCACGTCGCATCTGCCGGAGCATGGCCGACGAGCCCATCGACGTGGGCGCGGCGCATCTGACGCAGACGGTGTCCATCGGCGTGGCGACCTGGGATGGACACGAGGTCGCGGAGGAGCTGGAGGCGCGTGCCGACCAGGCGCTCTACGACGCCAAGGGTGCCGGCAAGGGTCGCGTATCTTTGGCGCAGGCGAAGCCGCCGATTCAGGAGGAAATATGAGGCAGTGGAACTTCGTGTCGGCCGTCGCGCTGTGCGCGTGCGCGTGTTCGTGGCTCGGGTGTGGGTCGAGCATCCCGCGTGAGCAGCTCTTGGCGAACTTGCATCAGGCGATGCAGGAGGACGTGGCCGACTCCGCGGGCAGCGCCAGCCACAGCCGCGTGGTGGAGGCCGCCCTCGACGAAAACGCTTTGGACGGTCTGAGGCGCGACGAAGTGGAGGAGCGCATCGGGCGCGGAGAGCCCTGCTCGCGTCACCCACGCTGCGGCGAGCACGACTTCGTGGACAACGACTGGTTCTACGAGGTCGGCCGACCGAGCCAGGGCTACGGCAGCGCGCTGCCCTTGCTCATCGTCGGCTTCGATCGCTCCGGACGCGTCGATCGCACCTGGAGCTTGCACACCAACTGAGCGAGTCGACGTGCGCAGCGAGGTCGGTGCGGGACAAGTCCCGCACCCCACGTTCGCGCGTCGAAGTTCGCGGATGCTCGCGCGTCGAAGTTCGCGGATGCTCGCGCGTCGAAGTTCGCGGATGTGCGAAAGTCGACGGGTGCTAGCGCGTCGAAGTTCGCGGATGCTCGCGCGTCGAAGTTCGCGGATGCTCGCGCGTCGAAGTTCGCGGATGCTCGCGCGTCGAAGTTCGCGGATGTGCGAAAGTCGACGTGCGCAGCGAGGTCGGTGCGGGACAAGTCCCGCACCCCACGTTCGCGCGTCGAAGTTCGCGGATGCTCGCGCGTCGAAGTCCGCGGATGCTCGCGCGTCGAAGTCCGCGGATGTGCGAAAGTCGACGTGCGCAGCGAGGTCGGTGCGGGACAAGTCCCGCACCCCACGTTCGCGCGTCGAAGTCCGCGGATGCTCGCGCGTCGAAGTCCGCGGATGTGCGAAAGTCGACGTACGGAAGTGGGGGTCCAGCGCCTGCGCGGACCCGCTTCTCGCTATTTGAACTGCCGCCAGGCGGGCTGCATCGTGCCGTGGCCACTGACCATGTTGATGAGCACATTGGCGAGGGTGACGAGAACGGCCAGGATGCCGAGGCCGATGCCGATGTAGGCCAGCTCCTTGCCCTTGAGCCGACCGGGCTCCTGGTTGATCTTGCTCAGACCCAGGCCGCCCGTGATGATCGCGGCCACG
>JAACVI010000426.1 GCA_009992505.1 Myxococcales bacterium | reverse complement strand
TCCGCGAGGCTCGTTCACCCCGCGGAGACCTTCGACCACGCCAAGCGCCAGCGCATTCGCCGCGCGGCAGCCCTCTGGCTCGAGCGCGAGCAGCCGACGCGCAGCGGAGTCCGCTTCGACGCCGCCACGGTGGTGTTCGACGGCCCCGGCGACAGCGCGCGCATCGAGTACTACGAAGACGCCTTCTAGCAGGCGTCTCGGTGCGTGCGAGCGGGTTGGCGCTCTCAGTCGAGCGTGGCCTGCATGCGATCGCGGACGGTCACGATGGACGCGAGCGCTTCGTCTTCGATGCCGTGCTCGCGCGCGGCCGTCAGCGCGGCGTCCAGCGCGGCGACCTCTTTCGCCTGGGCGTCCCGCAGGGACTGCACCATGTCCGCGAATGCCTCGAAGAGCTCCTGCAGCTCGTCACCCTTGCGCAAGCCTCCGGCGACCTTGAGCTTGCCCTCCGCGACCTCGCGCAAGAGACGACGCATCTTGTAGGCCGGCCCCACGAGCTTGTGGGTCACGATGATGCCGGTGAAGCCGAGCGCCAGCGCCAGAATGACGATTCCGCCGATGATCGAGGCCAGGACCTTCTGGTCGAGCGCACGCGCGAAGCCCTCGAGATCGCTCGCGACTTCGGGATCCAGATCGGGCTGCATGGCCATCTGGATGGTCAACGCCTCGGTCTGCCCCTTGGAGTAGTCGTAGGCGAAATAGCCCAGGACGGAGGCGATGACGATCGACACGCCCACCACCATGCCCGTGTACTTCAGCTGGAAGCGCGGATCGAGCAAGTAGTTGCGCATATGCCGCTTGATCGGCGGCTTAGGCTGGGTCGAGATGTCGGCGTTCGCCCCCATAATCTACTCCTCGAACCGCCACACGACGGCCCTAAGCCACGATCCTACGGTGTGCCCCGCGGGAGGTCCAACTTGCGGCCATCGGCCCAGGGCGAAGCTGCTGCATTCGGCCGTCATCGCGAGGCGCTGCCCCCCGAAGCCGCGAGGGCTTGTGGCAGACGACGCAGTGCACTCCGCAAGGCGGCCTCGATGGCCACGCGACGATCCGAGGCTCCGCCACCACCCTGCACCGTGGCCGCGCCGCTGAGCATGGCGCGCATGTCACGCCCCGGATAGGTGCCCACGATCACCGACACCGTCACGCGCAAACCGCGGGGGCCGTCTTCGACCTGGGTGATCGCGCTGTCGACGAAGTAGCCCGCCAGATGACGTTGCCGGATCGTGCGCGTCGCCGCGGCGCTGCTCTCTCCATCCGGCGCCAACGCGACTCCGCTGACGGAGGCCACCTCCCGGGCGACGAATTCGTGAGCCGCTCGTAGCGTGGCGGCGTCGACGCTCGGCACGCGAGAGCCGGGTGTCCCCACACCGACATAGTAGACCGCCGGACCGGCGGCCGCCGGTGGAGCCGTGGATCCATTGGACGCGCCGTCCGTGGGCGTGTGGCGCGGGCGACTCCGCGCGACGCGCTCGAGGGTCTCCATGGCGGCGGCGATGGCGCGTTGCGCGCCCGAGTCGGAGTCGCGGCCGTGAGCCCGCAGCGCGCCCAGGGCGGAGGGATCGGCCAGGCGCTGCAAGCTGGCGGCGGCCGCCGTACGCACGGCGGGATGCGCGTCACCCAGCGCTTGCGACAGCGCGGTCACCACGGACGGTTCGCCCTCGATGCGCCCCAGGGAGAGCGCCGCTTGCGCTCGAACACGAAACGTATCCGACGTGGAGAGCAGGCGAATCAGATAGTCCGTGCGCCCGTCGGCCAGGGCCGTCGACGGGGCCAGCACCATGGTCGCGACGCCGAGCGTCAGCAGCAGCGGAAGCGCGACGGTCAGGGTCGCGCAGAGGTGGCGCGCCGAGGCGAAGATCGTGCGCACGGGGCCCAGGCCTCGCACCATCTTCCCCGGTTGCCGTCGCCTGCACATCTCTCGCGACCTCCACATCTCTCGCCAACTCGGCGACTTGGCCTGTTGGACGCCGTAGCGGGCGAATCCTTCACCTCGCCTCGCGAGTATCGCAGGCGCCCGCCTGTCACTCAATGGTGCAGAGCGATGACCTCGCA
>JAACVI010000361.1 GCA_009992505.1 Myxococcales bacterium | reverse complement strand
GTTCGAGAAGACTCAGCGGTCTCGCGACCCGCCACGGCCGGACTCAGCCCTCGGCGAAGTCCTTCTCGGAGCGCTCCTGGTCTTCCTTGCAGCGAATGCACAGCTCGGCCTCGGGCCGCGCCTCGAGGCGCTTGGTCGAGATGGGCTCCTCGCACTCGATGCAGACGCCGAACTCGCCGTCTTCGATCTTCTTCAGCGCCTTCTCGATCTTCTTGAGGAAGATGCGATCCCGCCCACGGAGGCGGAAGGTGAAGGACTGCATGTATTCGGTGGAGGCCAGGTCCATCTCGTCCGGCAGCTCGCTCGAGTCGAGCGTCATGTCCTCTTCCATCGTCTCTCTGGCGCGCTGCACGACGTCGTCGCGCTTGGCCTCGAGGGTCTTCTTGAAGCGGTTCAAGTCGCTCTTCTTCATGGCGTCTCCGGGCTGGTTCCCAGGTTGGGGGCGCAGCAGGATAGCCATGGCACACCGCGAGTCAAGGCAGCATGCGTTGCCCCTCGACCCGACCAAAGCGCAGTCGACGAGACAGCAAGTCCAGGAGGAAGAGCCCCAGCGCCAGGGCGAGCAGAGGCGGCCACAGGGGCCTGTCGGCGCGCAGCACCCGACCCCGAGGATCGAGCAGCCAGCTCAGCGTCGGGTCCGCCTGCCCGCCGCCCTCGGCGGAGATCCGGGCCAGGGCGTCGGCGCCCCCTTCCTGCTGGGCGTATTCGCGCGGGTAGGGCCGGTCCACCCGCGCCAGCGCCTGACCGTAGCGTTGCCCGTCGCGGGTGATGGCGGCGCTGACGCGGAAGGAGCCATAGCCCGCGAGGGGCAGCCGGGCCTCGTAGCGTCCCGGCGCCACGCTCTCGAGGGGCGCCGTCTGGTGGCCCTCGTCCTGGCCCTGGCCCTGGCCGGCCACGGGACCGTCGAGCGTGACCTCGCCCTCGAGGTCCTCGACCAGCTCGTCCGCCGCGTCGATGGCGTCGATGCTGACCCTCACCTCGTCGTCCTCGACGTGCGCCTCCATGGGCAGGCTGCGGTCGTGGCGCTGGCGCATGTGCTCGCGCACCAGCTGCGCGAAGAAGCGCGAGGATCCCGGCCAGCTCAGCCAGTCCGCGGCCCAGCGATTCGTCAGGTCCGAGGTCCAGGCCAGGGACCAGCCGAGACCGACGCGCCAGCGCGCGAGGATGGGCTCCCCGAGGTCACTGGCGAGGATCACCTGGCTCGGGCGACCACGGGCCTGGGTGGCGACGTAGCCGCGCAGGTAGGGCGCGTGCGCGATGTCGACGCCGCGCAGGAAGTCCGCCGGCTCCACCGCGTGCGGGACGAAGTACTCCTCCACCGTCGCGCCCCGCGAGACGGTGGTGGTCTCTCGCATGAAGATGCGAGGGATGTTGTGAGGATCGGCGATGAAGTAGCTGCGCCCTCCGCCTTCGTTGGCGATCTCCGCGAGCAGGGCGCGGTTCACGTCGGCGCCGAGGCCGACGGTGGAGAGCGTGATGCCCTCGGCGCGCATCACCTGCACCAGCTCCGAGATCCCTCGCTCCGGAGACTGGCCGTCCGTGAGCAGGATGACGTGCTTGAAGCGCGCGCGGATGCTGGAGAGATCGCGATATGCCAGGTCGAGGGCCGGGAAGATGGCCGTGCCGCCGCGCGAGGCGAGTCGGCCGATGTCGCGTAGGATGCCCACGCGGTTGCCCGCGCTCTGCATGCGCACCACGTGCTCGGGCTGGGAGTCGAAGCCGATCACGCCCAGGTAGTCGCTGGCCGAGAGCATGCGCGCCGTGGCCTTGGCCGCCTCCTTGGCCAGATCGAGCTTCTGTCCGTTCATCGAGCCGCTCTTGTCGATCACTAGCGCCAAGGCGAGGGAGGGCTCGTCTCGCCGACGCTGGCTGTCCATGCGCACGGGAGCGAGGCGTGCGAGGCGCGTGTCCTGCCAGCCGCCCAGGCCGAAGCCACGGTCGCCACCCGCCATCAAGAAGCCGCCGCCCTGATCGCGAACCCAGCGCTCGATGGCCAGCTGCTGCGTGGCACCCACCTCATCCGCGGAGACGTTGGAGAGCACGAAGAAGTCGAAGGGGGCGAGCTCTCGTGCGCTGGTGGGGATGCCGGCGGGTCCGCGCACGTCCACCTCGAGCTCGGCCGCCTCGAGCGCGCGCACGAAGGGGCCGGCGTGGGCGCGGTCTCCTTCGACGTAGAGCACGGCCGGTCGCCCGGGGATCGTCGGTGTGGTCTCGAAGCGGTCGTTCTCGGGGAAGTGATCGGGGGTGTCACCGCGCAGCTCGGCCACGTAGGTCACGGGACCCGCGCGGTGCACCACGGAGCGCAGCGTGAATTCCTGACGCCCGGCCTCGAGCGTGACATCACGGCCGGGATCGAGCCCGTTCGGGTGTCCGTCCTGCGTGAGGCTCAGGTGTGCGCTCCCGGCCTGGGTCGCGAAGACCTGCACGCGCACGTTGAAGGGCTGACCCACGTCGATGGCGTCGGGCAGCTCGAGGCCCGAGATGGCGTGCTCCGCCGGTCGCCCGTGCGTGTCCATGGCGTAGGAGATCTCGACGTCGCGGGCGGCAGCCGCGCGCGCGGCGCGCATATCGTCGCCACGCGTCTGCACGCCGTCACTGAGGATCAGAAGACGCCTCAGATGCGCGGGGGGAAAGAGCGCCTCCGCCAGCGTGAGCGCCTGCTCGAGATCCGTCGCGTCCCGTTCATGCGTGTCCGTCGGCCGCTCGATCCCGGCGGCCGGATCCTCCGCGTCTCGGTCGATGGGCACCCGTCGCGCATGGCGCGCGTAGGCGACCAGGAAGAGCGTCGCGTCGCCGCGTCCGGCGTAGGCCTCGCGCACGCGTCGTCGCGCGTCGTCGAGGGCTTGATCCGTGATCGAGTCGGAGACGTCGACGAGCACCCCGAGCGCCACCGTGGTGACGTCGATCTCGCGGCTCGGCGCGCTCAGGGCCAGGGCCAGGGCCACGACGCCGAGGGCGCGCAGCGTGGTGGCGAGCACGAGCTGAAGGCGCGAGAGCCCGGCCAGGGAGAGCGTGGCCGCGTAGATCACCAAGGGCACGAGCGCGATGGCCATCAGCGCGCGCGGTCGCGCCAAACGCAGCGCGAATTCACCCAGGGGAAATCCGAGTCCGTCCGCGGGCAGCTGCCACAGCGCCAGGGCCAGGCCCGTCGCGACCAGCAGGGTGAGCAGTACGCCGAGGAAATGGCGCCTCATAGCGTCCACCGTCGATGCCAGGCGAAGCTCTCGATCAGCAGCCAGAGCAGGGCGAAGAGCACGAGGGGTGGCCAGAGTTCACGACGAAGACCGGGGCGTCCGTGGCTGGGCGCGTGCAGCGTCTCACCCCAGAGGGTGCTCGTGCTCGGAGGCTCGGCCAGAGTCTCGTCGGCGCGGTCGAGGTTGGCCGCGATCTCGGCCGTGCCGCCGGCGAACTCCACGCGATGGATGCCCACCTGCTCGGCCACGACGCGCGCCACGCCGTGCTGCACGGGCAGGGCGAGTCGCTCCCCGTTCGGCTCGAGCAGTGTGGCCTCCTGCACCTCCGCGGGCACGAGCACCTGCTCGGACGTGCCCGTGCGTGTGCTCGAGAGGCGCGCGTGGGTCGCCTCGCCGAAGCCCTCGATGGCATCGAGCAGCAGGATGGGCCAGGCGACGCGCAGCACCAGATCGCTCTCCCGTGGTGCGAAGGTGAAGGCCAGGAAGGGCGCGCCCTCGCGCACTCCCTCGACCAGGAGCGGGCCGTCGGGCGACGCGCCCAGGACGTGGTCGCCGGGTTGGGTGCGAACCGAGAGAGCGCGCGCGATGTTCACGTCGTCGAGGGCCGTGAAGCGCAGCAGAGACGCGTGCCGATCGAGGCGCGAGAAATAGGGTGAGACGATCTCGCCCGTGACCTCGAAGGGCGCGTAAGAGCCCGCCTGAGGCTGGGGGCGCAGGTAGATCGCGGGGATCCGCGGCGCGCTCGGGGGCAGCCACTCGTCGAAGATGACGACGTCGAAGCCAGGCTCCTCGTGCACGCGGGTGGCGTATTCTTCGGGCGTGATCTCGCTGACGTCGAGCACCTCGTCGAGCAGGAGCGCGGCCGAGAGGTAGAGGTCTCCGCGGCTCACGGCGAGCACCCGTGAGCGCCGTCGCGCGGGCAGGAGCGCGTAGGCGTGATCGTCGAGATCGAGGGCGTCGCCGAGACCGTCCGCGGGCGTCAGGTGCGCCTCGAGGGAGTGATTGGCGCCGCTGAGCTGCGGCAGATCCGGCCGCAGACGCGCACCGCCGGGGAGGGTCAGGCGCTGCGCGTAGATCGGGTGGCCCCCATCCGAAATCGTGAGGTCGGCCTGACGATCCGGTCCCGACGTGGCCGAGATCTCGATGGCGATGGCTGCGCGGCTGCGGTCCAGGGGCAGTCGCCGCGCGGCGAAGGAGAGGATGCCGAGGTTGGGTGCGGGGCGACCGACACGAAGCGCCGACAGCCGGATCTGGCGACGCGAGAGCGCCTCGCGCAGGTCGGGGCGTGCCGTCCACTCGCCGTCGCCGACGAGCACGATCTCCGGGTGTGCTTCGCCTTCGAGTACGTCGAGGCCGAGCTCGAGACCCGCGTCCAGGCGAGTGCCGGCCTGCTCGGGTCGTAGCGCGTCGATGGCCTGGCCCAGCACGCTGACATCGTCCGTGAGTCCCGTGCGCGGAGTGGCGCGCTCGCCCACGGTCGCTATCAGGAGTCGATCGCTGGGGCCGAGTTCGTCCACCAGCCGGTGCAGCCGTCGCTTCGCCTGGTCGAGGCGCGTCGGTTCCGCTTGGTTCGGGGCAGCGTTCGTGGTCGGCGACGCGCCTGCGTCGGGCTCACGACTGCCCATGGACGCGCTCACGTCCACCAACACCACCAGCGCGCGACCCGCGTCGCCGGCGGTGCTGCGTCGGGGATCCCCGAGGGCGAAGGCCAGTGCCGCGCAGAAGAGCAGCGCCAGCAGCAGGGAGAGCAGCCAGCGCAGTCGTCCGAAGAGGCGCTCGCGCTGATGCTCCATCAACAGCTCCTCGAAGAGAGGAGCGAAGGGGACGAGGATCTCGCGCCTGCGCACGCGCAGGAAGTAGAGCCCGAGGATGGCCGCGCCCACGCCGGCGAAGACGGCGAGCACCTCGAGCAGGGAGAGACCGAGCAGCTGCATCGATCAACCCAACACGCCGCCGCGTCGCAGCACCGAGAGCACGGCCTCGTCGAAGGGCGTCGACACGTCGAGGTGCTGGTAGACCACCTGCTTGTCGCGGCAGGTCGCGCGCAGCTGCTCGAGGCGCTTCTCGTACAGCTCGCGGTAGCGCAGCAGAAGCCTGGGCGTCAGCGTCACGTCCCGGGTGCGGCCCGTCTCCGCGTCCACCAGGCGCAGATCCCCGTGCAGCGGCGGATCGGCCTCGCGGCGATCGACGATGTGCAGCACCTTCAGCTCGAAGCCGGCGTGGCGCAGCACGTCGAGGGCGCCCTCGACGCCGTGCGGGTCGTACAGATCGCTGAACAAGATGGCCACGCCTCGGCGCCGCTGGCGTGCGACGAAGGCGCGAGCGGCGGCCGCCAGATCCGTCGTCTGCGCGGCGCGCAGGGGCGCGAGGAAGGAGAAGACGCGGAAGATGCGGCGCTTGCCCCGGGTCGCCGGTAGTGACTCGCGCACGGCCGTGTCGAGGGTGTTGAGCGAGACGCGGTCGAGGTTGGCGAGGGCGACGTAGGCCAGCGCCGCCGCGACGCGTTTGGCGTAGTCGAGCTTCTGACTCGCCTGCATCGAGCGCGAGGTGTCGATCAGGAGATGGACCTTCAGATCTTCCTCCTCCTCGAACAGGCGCACGAGCAATCGCCCCGTGCGCTGGTAGACGTTCCAGTCGATGGCGCGGAAGTCGTCACCCGCGGCGTACTCCCGGTGATCGGCGAACTCGATGCCCGAGCCGACCTTCTTCGAGCGGCGGTCGGCGCGGTTTCGCCCCGCGTAGACTCGGCGCGAGACCAAGGCGAGCACCTCCAGGCGGCGCTGAAACTCCTCGTCGAACAGGGCGTCCGGGTCCGTCTCGGCTGCGGTATCACCGCTCAATCGGCACGCTCCGGCACCGCCTCGATCACGGCCGCGAGCAGATCGTCCGGGGCCACGCCCTCGGCCTCGCCTTCGAAGTTGAGGATCAAGCGATGGCGGAGCGCCGCCTTCATCACCTCGCGCAGATCCTCCGTCGCCACCGCGAAGCGCTGCGCGAGCAGACAACGCACGCGCGCAGCGAGCAGGCAGGCCTGAGCGCCACGGGGGCTGGCGCCGAAGCGCACGAAGCGCCGCACCTCGTCGGGCGCGCTCGGGTGATCGGGGTGCGTCGCCGTGAGCAGGCGGATGGCGTAGTCGCGCACGTGCCGGGCGACCGCCACCTCGCGCACGACCCCGCGCATCTCGAGGATGCGGGGCGCGCCGAGCACGGCGTGGATGTCGTCGGTCATGGCGCCCGTGGTGCGCTCGAGGATGCCGTGCAGCTCCTCGCGCGTGGGGAAGCCGACCTGGAGCTTGAGCAAGAAGCGATCGAGCTGGGCCTCGGGCAGCGGGTAGGTGCCCTCCATCTCGAGCGGGTTCTGCGTGGCGAGCACCAGGTAGGGCTCATCCATCTTGCGCGTGCGGCCCGAGACCGTGACCGAGTGCTCCTGCATCACCTCGAGCAGCGCGCTCTGGGTCTTGGGCGTCGCGCGGTTCACCTCGTCGGCGAGTACGACGTTGGCGAACACGGGCCCCTCGCGAAACTCCACGCGATGCGCGCCGTCGACCGCCTCGGTCAGCACGTTGGTGCCGACGATGTCCGCGGGCATCAGGTCGGGCGTGAACTGGATGCGGTTGAAGCGCAGATCGAGCACGTCGGCGAGGGTGCGCACCATCAGCGTCTTGCCCAGACCCGGCACGCCCTCGAGCAGCGCGTGGCCGCCGGCCAGCAGGCAGGTCAGGACACCCCGTAGGGTGTCGTCCTGTCCCACGATGCGTTTGTGGATCTCGTCCTCCACGCGCGCGACGTCGACGCAGAAGGCCTCGACCAATGCTTCGGGATCGGACTTCGCGTCGGACGCCTCGCGGGTCTCGGACGCATCTTCCTGGCTCGTCGTCATGGCTGCACCTCTCGGGGGCGGATCAGTTGGAAGTAGCGCCTCACGTAGAAGCGGTAGCCCGGCGGCACGCGGTCGCGCTCGAGCACCTCTTCGGAGTGTCCGCGGTAGTCGCCGTAGACGCGTTGGTAGCCCTGGCCCACGAAGCCGCGAGCGGCCGCGCCGTCGATCACCTCGCTGCGGCTCGGACCCTCCGACGCTTGGCCGTGGATGCGTGAATCATTCAGCCCGTGGGCAATCGCCGTGGGATCGTCGAGGCGCGTCTCGTCGTGGCCCACGCCCGCGCCGGGGCCTGGCTCCGTGCCCGATCCCTGGCCTCCGCCGCTGCCCTGCGTGCCCTCGCCGCCGGGCAATTCGAGCACGGCGTCGGCCGCGCCTCCGGAGCCGGGCTGAAGAATCATCATGCCCTCGTCCATGCCGCCGGAACCGTCGCCGCCCATGCCGCCGGCGCCACCCATGCCTCCCGCGCCCGACATGCCGCCCATGCCGCCCATGCCGTCGTCGTCTCCGCCGCCCTGGCCGCTCTGGCCCGGTCGGCGTCCGATGCCCACGGGCTGTCCGCCGGCGCGCAAGCTGAAGCGGCGTCGGCGCTCGCCCGCGCCGTTGGACCCTTGGCCGCCACCCTGTTGTCCTTGTCCGCCTTCGGGGCGCTGTCGTCGCAGCAGCTCGCGTAGCTGTTCGAGCTGACGTTGCATCGCCTGGCTGCGCTCGTCCTGCGCCTGCTGCTGGCCCATGCGACGGAGATCCTCCGCCGCGCGCGAGAGCCCGTCGCTGTTCGAACCCGAGGACGAGGACCCGCTCTGGGCGGCCGCGTCGCGCAGGTCACGTTCGAGCCGTTCGAGCTGGCGGCGCTGGGCCTGGGCGCGCTCTTCCTCGCGCCTCAGCCGCTCGAGCTCGCGGCGATGGTGCTCGAGCAGTCGGCGCTGGGCGGGCGTCGAGGGTCGCTGCTCTTCGCGTCGCAACAGGCGCTCCTGTTGCTCGCGTGCGCGCGTGGCGTCCTGATCCTCGCGCGAGCCCGCATCCTGGGCGGCGCGTTCGAGGGCACGTCGCACGCGCTCGAGTTCGGCGCGATTCAGCTCGCCCGCGGCGGCGCGCTCGGCTTCGGCTGCGAGCTCACGTGCCGCGCGCTCGGCGGAGCCCTCGCGCAACGCCTGGGCGGCGGCGCGCAGGCTCGAGGCACCGTCGAGGTTCTCGCCCAGGCGCGCCAGACGCGCGCGCTCCACGGCCGAGTCGGCGGGGCGTCCTTCGAGGAAGCTCCGCGTCAGGGCATCGACGCGTTCGAGGGCTGCCCGCTCGTCGACGCGACGCTCGCGCAGCTCCTCGAGCAGGCGCTCGAGCTCCCGCGTGCTCTGACTCAGCGCCGGTGGATCGTCCTCGTGCACTCCACGCTCGCGCAGCTCGTCCTCGAAGGCCTGCAGATCTTCGGGCGCCAGCAGCATCGGCGGCGGGGAGGGCGCGGCGGCCTCGGCGGGCGGCGGCGCCGCGGGGTTCTGCAGGGAGGCGGCGGCGACCAGCCCCACCAACGCCAGCACCACGATGCCGAGGCCCGAGGGCCGCCCCAGGGGCGCGGCGTGCACGGGATCCAGACGCTCGACGTGCAGGCTCGCGTCGCGGATCGCGGCCTCTTGAAAGGCGCTGCGCTCCTCCGGCGGCGTGGCGGCGAAGACCCAGGCGTTGGCCATGCGCGAGGCTGTGTGCGCGGCCTCGTCGAGGCGCTCCGCGGCGTCGAGCGCCGTGCGTCGACGAAAGGCCGCGGCGAGGGCGGCGAGCACGGGCGGCACCAGCGCCACGCTCAGCGCCCAGGGCAGGGCGCTCTCCATCGGCAGATGGAGGCCGACCGGGGCGCCCAGGTCGAGGTGAGTCGCGAGCAAGCCGAGCGCCCCCAAGGCCACGCTCGGACCCGCGACCCGCACCGCCAGGGTCAGCGCCGCTCGCAGGCGCAAGCGCCATCGCACGCGGACGATGGCGCGCTCTAGACTCGGGATGGGATCGTTCGGGGGCATACGCTTGAGACGCTCACGGCGCCGGAAGGGTGTACGCCTCGAAGGGCGCCACCGCGGAAGCATAGAGCATCGCGCCCCGGGGCGAGACACTCAGCCTATGGTGAAATGACTCACCGTTCGACCCGGTAGATTCCCCACGGGCAGCGCCCACAGACGTTCTCCCTGAGCAAAGGAGCCGACCTCGGCGGGAAGCACGACCAACGCGTCGACGTTCACCAGCGAGGGCAGGGACCCCGAGCCCTGGAGGGAGAGCAGCGTCGCCTGGTAGCCCGCCTCGCCCAGGACGAGGTGCGCGCGCGCCAGCTCCGTGCGTCCCGGGTGACGCTCGAAGGCGTGGGCGAGCCGAACGGGCAGGGGACCCGGGTGGGGAGCGAGGCTGCCAGCCATGCGCGCCAGGCCCGGAGCGACGAAGACCTGGAAGGTGACCCAGGCGCTGACGGGGTTTCCGGGCAGGCCCACGACCGGCACGTCCCCGGCCATGCCGAAGCGCACGGGCTTGCCGGGCTTCACGGCGATCTTCCAGAAGTGGGTCTCGACGCCGACGCGATCGAAGACCTCGTGCAGGAAGTCGTACTCGCCCACGGAGACGCCGCCCGTGGTCAAGACTACGTCCGCTTCGAGGGCCTGGCGCAGAGTCGCCTCGATCACGTCCGCGTCGTCGGCGCAGCGCGGCAGGACGCGGGGCACGCCGCCGGCTTCGCGCACCGCCGCCGCCAACATGGGCGCGTTGCTGTTGACGAGCGTCCCTGGCGCGTCCTCCTCGCCCGGGTCCCGTAGCTCGTCGCCGGTAGAGAGGATGGCCACCACGGGTCGGCGATGGACGCTCAGCTCGACGAGGCCCTGACTCGCCAAGAGCGCGATCTCGCCGCTGCCGATGCGCGCCCCCGCGGGCAACAGCCCGGCTCCGAGCGCGAGATCCGAAGCGCGCGCACGCACGTGGCGACCTGGCGACGGGCTCACGCGCAGCTCGACCACGCCGTCCGCCTCCGTGGTGTCCTCCTGTGCG
>JAACVI010000425.1 GCA_009992505.1 Myxococcales bacterium | reverse complement strand
CGTTGTCTCGAACGTTCGAGTGGGTCTCCCAGTTCAACATCTCGGTCAACGGATCGTAGGCGCGCAGATCGCCGAGCATGCCCAGGGCTACCACCGTGAGGTAGCGGATGCGGAACTCGGGCAAGAGCGCGATCAGCGGCTCGACGGCCCGAACGTCGCCGAGTCGACCGAGCCAGCGCACGGCCTCTTCGCGATCGTAGGTGTCGTGGCTGACGTAGAGCGCGTCGAGCAGCGCGGGCACGGCGCGGGGATCACGCAGGCGCCCGAGGGAGATCGCCGCGCGCGTGCGCAGATCCGGATCCTCCGCCGACACGAGTGGCACCAGCGGCTCCTGAGCGCGCGCGTCGTACTGCCGGCCCAGGGCGATCGCGGCCTCGGCGGCCACCATGGCGTCGCCATCCTCCATGGCCGTGAGCAGCGCGGGCGCGGTCTCGGGATCGGCGAGGTTGGCCAGGATGCGCGCCGCCTCCTGCCGTTGGTCGGACGCGGCGCTGGCGTCGGCGAGCAGCGCGAGCAGCACGGGCTCGGCCCGTCGATCCCCGAGGCGGCCCACCTCGAGCGCGTGCTGACGAGGATCCTGCTCCACCGGCTCGAGCGAATCGAGCCAGGCGTAGATCTCCGCCGCCAGCGCGTCCTTGCGCGTCTCGTCTTGGCTCGCGAGGTTCACCCGTTCGTGCGGATCGTGCTCGAGGTCGTAGAGCTCGTAGAGCCCGAAGCGGAGATTGGCGATCAGCTTGTAGGGCCAGTCCACGACCATCCGCAGATGGGAGACGGCAGAGAAGGCGGGCCCAGGCTCGAACTCCTCGCCCGCCAAGAGGGGACGCAGGTCCGAACCGCGCATCGAGCTCGGCGGCGGCAGGTCCGCCATGCTGAGGAGCGTCGGCGCGACGTCGATCAGCTCCACGGGCTGGTTCACCCTACGGGGGGATACGCCAGGAGCGCGGATGATGAGCGGGACCCGCGCCTGCTCCTCGTACACGCTCGAGCCGTGGTAGACGCCGCCGTGCTCGCGGAATTCCTCGCCGTGGTCCGCCGTCAGGGCGAAGATCACAGGGTGCGTGAAGCGGCTCTCGATCTCGCGCACCAGGCGCCCGAAGCCGCGGTCCGCGTTCTGGATCTCGCCGTCGTAGCGGTCGAGGTCCGAGCTGCCCAGGCGGGTCTCCTCGTAGGGCTCGTGGACGTCGAAGTAGTGGACCCACAGGAAGCTCGGCGGTTCACCCGCGGCGACGATGCGGTCCACCTCCTCCAACACGCGATCCGTGCGCTCGTCGGCGTGCATGTTCGCGTGGTCGTGCAGCGCCAGGCCGTAGGCGCCGTCTCGATAGGCGACTAGGCGCTCGCCGTCCGTGTGGAAGATGCCGAGCGTGTAGAAGCCCGAGGTGCGGTAGCCGGCCTGACCGAGCGTCGAGGGCAGCGTGTCCGTGGGCAGCGGCGAGCCGAGCTCGACCGTCTCGTGCAGGTACTCGCTCGTCATCAAGCTCGAGAGCGAATAGCTGCTGTGGGGCGCGGCGCAGTAGGCGTGTTCGAAGACGACGCCCTCCTCGGCGAAGGCGTCGATCTCGGGGCTGGTCGCGCGATCATAGCCGTAGAGGCCGAGGTGATCGGCGCGCAGCGCGTCGATCGTGACCAGCACCACGTGCGCGTCCGACCAGGTGGGTAGGGCGGTGGCGGCGGCGTTGCGCTCGCGCGCTTGGCGGCGTTCGCGGAAGGCCTGGCTCATGGCCTGGGCCGTGGCGCGGGACGGACGGGCGCGGGCCAGGAGCGGCTCGAATCCAAGCAAGACGCTGCGGGCCGTGGCCGCGCGCGGCTCGAGCAGGCTGACCTGCACGTTTTGATGTTGGCTGAGCGTACCCAGGTTGATCGCGAGCATGGCCACCAAGACCGTCAACGCCATCGAGGTTCGACCCGGCAACACGGCCTTGGTCAGCAGGGTTGGCTTGCGATCTTCGAGCAGCATGCGCAGCGCGTGGAAGGCGACGGCGAAGGTCAGGACGCCCAGGCAGGCGTGCAGGTAGTCGTAGAGCTTCGGGTAGAGCAGCTGATCGCCCTTGCCCAGGGCGAGGCTGGCGAGCAGGAGACCG
>JAACVI010000360.1 GCA_009992505.1 Myxococcales bacterium | reverse complement strand
TCGATGGTGGTGAGCAGCTGGCCGACGCGGTGCTGGTCGAGGCTGCGCTGGATGTCGCCATCAAGGCCCTTGATGCGCTCGCGCAGCGTGGCGATGTCCTCGCAGGCATAGCGGGTCTGCAGGCGGTACGAGGGACCGTCGTGGCGTCCTATGGAGTGTGCTGCGAGCTCGCAGACGCCGCGCGCGAGCTCTTCGCCAATGCGGTGGCGACCGTCGTACTTGATGTCCGACACCGTCTCGACCGAGCCGTCGCGGAATGCTGCGCTCGTCGAAAACGCGAGCAGCAAGCCGGTGGCCTTGTACGACGTCAGGTCGCGCACGAGCCTCGGAAACTCGGGGAAAGTGAGGTCCAGAGTGCGATGCAGCTGGCGGACGCGGTCGCCCATGTCTTGCACCATGCGGTCCCGGAGGCGCACGAGCTCGCGCAGCTCGAGGGTCGCCTCGTCGGGCAGCGGCGTGACCGCCGGTCGCTTCTGCTGCGCGAAGCGCGCGATGCCCACAGCGTCGATGGCGTCGGTCTTGGCGCGTGCCATGCCTCAGGAGACCGTTCGAGTCAGGAAACTCGGTCGAGCGCGCCTATCTCAGTGCCGGGGACCAAACCCCAAGGCGGGCACGGCGACCCTCTCCCGAAACTGCGTGCCGCCGAACCCGCGGGTCTGAGCGGCATGTGCTGTGGATACAAGGCTCGCTCAAAGCTTGTCGTACTCTTCGCGGTACTCGTGCACTTCGCCGACGTAGATGCGGGCTCCGTCGCGGATGCTGGCGAAGTCTTTCTCGTTCAGGTCGCGCACGATCTTCGCCGGACGGCCGAGGGCGAGCACGCCGCTCGGGATCTTCATCTTCGGCGGCAGCAACGAGCCCGCGCCGATGATGGTGTCGGAGCCGACCTCCACCTCGTCGAGCAGGATGGCGCCCATGCCCACGAGCACGCGACTGGCGACGGTGCAGCCGTGCAGGATGACGCCGTGGCCGACCACGCAGTCGTCGCCGACGTCCACGGGCCACCAGCCGCCGGTGGAGTGTACGATGGAGCTGTCTTGAATCGAGGTGCGCGCGCCGATGCGGATGGGCATCACGTCTCCGCGCAGCACGGCGCCGAACCAGATGCTCGACTCGGCGCCCACCTCGACGTCACCGACCAGGATGGCGCCGGGTGCGACGAAGGCGTCCGGAGCGACGCGCGGCAGGATGCCGCGATAGGGCAGGATGCGACTCATGGCGAAGGTCCCTCGGAGATCACGGGTGGGGCGCTCGGACGCACGCTCGGGAGCGACGCTTCGTGCGCCGGGGCGCCACGCCTCGCCCAGTAGACGACCATCATCAGCGCGGCGGTGACGGCGCCCAGGGTGTCGGCGAGCAGATCGAGCAGCTCGGAGCTCCGGCCCGGCACGAAGGCCTGGTGCAGCTCGTCGCTCAGACCCCAGAGCACGGTGACCAGGATGCCGAAGAGGACCACCCTCACGGCCGAGCGATGAGGCCAGGTGATCCGTGCGGCGCGCATCACCATCAGCGCGAGCAGGGTGTAGACGCAGAAGTGGACGCCCCTGTCGCGGAAGGGGAAGCGCGCGACCAGGGGCACGGCCAGGGGCATGCTCGAGAGCACCCAGATGGTGGCCATGAAAAGCGCGGCGGGCGACCAGCCGAGCAGGAGGCGGTGACGTCGACTCGGGTTCATGCGGGCTGCTCCTCCGCCACCGGCAGGTGGCGACGTGGCGGAGTCAACCGTCCGCCCTCCCCCAAGGCGAGCAGGCTGTGATCGAAGGCCTGGGCCACACGCACACGCACGAGCTCACCCATGACGGTGTGCGTCGGGCCGAGCTCGACGTGGACCTTCTCGTGGCGCTGGCTGCGACCCTCCCAGCGTCCATCGTCGCCGCGGGCGGTCACGAGCACCTCGACCTCGGTGCCGACCAGCGAGCGCAGGTGCGCGCTCTGCTGCTCCGCCACGACCTCGAACAGCCGCGCCAGGCGCTCCTGCTTGAGCTCCTCGGATACGTCGTCGCCCAACGCGAGCGCGGGCGTGCCGGGGCGCGGTGAGTACTTGAAGCAGAAGGCCGCCACGAAGCCGGCTTCACGAACGAGCTCGAGCGTGCCTAGAAAATCCTCTTCCGTCTCACCGGGGAAGCCGACGATCAGATCCGTCGAGAGCGTGAAGCCCGGCCGCGCCGACTTCAACGCATGGGCGCGCTCCAGGTATTCCCGCTGCGTGTAGCGACGGCTCATGCGCTTGAGCACGGCGTCGGAGCCCGACTGCGCGGGCAGGTGCACGTGCGCCGGCAAGAGATCGAGCTCGGCGTGAGCCTGCACCAGCTCCGGGGTGATGTGCCGCGGATGGGGCGAGGTGTAGCGCAGGCGCAGAAGCTCGGGCACCTCGTGCGCGATGCGACGCAAGAGCTCGGCGAAGGCCGACTCGGAGGGCGCGCGCAGGCCGGGTCGCGAGACGCCGGGCTCGTACCAGGAGTTCACGGTCTGACCGAGCAGGGTCACCTCGCGCACGCCACCGCGCGCCAGGGCCGACACCTCGGCCACGATCTCGTCCGCCTGGCGATAGCGCTCGGCGCCGCGCGTGGTCGGCACGATGCAGTAGGTGCAGCGCTCGTCGCAGCCCTTCATCACGGTGACGAAGCTGGTGATCTCGGGCTGCGCGGGGTCGGGCGCGGCGGCCAGGAAGCGGGGTGAGTCGAGGTCGAAGACGGTCAGGCTGCGCCGGCGTCCGGCGTCCACGTCCGCAAGCAGCGCGGGCAGATCTGGGATGTTGTCCGGGCCCAGCACGAGGTCCAGGTAGGGCACCTTCTTCAGCAGGCGCTCGCCCTCTTGCTGCGCCACGCAGCCGGCTACGCCGAGCACCACGTCGCGGCGCGCCTCCTTCAGCGGACGCAGCCGACCGAGCAGGCTCATCAGCTTGTGCTCGGCCTTCTCGCGCACGGAGCAGGTGTTGACCAGGATGAGGTCCGCCAGCTCCACTGCGTCCGTCTCTTCGTACCCTTGATGGCGCAACACCTCATGGATGCGGCGCGAGTCGTGCACGTTCATCTGGCAGCCCAGGGTCTGCACCATGTATCGCCGGCTCACGTCGCGAAGCTAGCAGCCCGCCTGGGGGGGCGCACCTCGGGCACGCTCAGGAAGGCTCCTTGGGATCCGCCTCGGGGGACGCCTCTTCCCAGCGCACCAGCACGGGCGCGGCGCCCTCGCGACCCTCGAGGGCTCGGCGCTGGGTCGGCTCCTCGATGCCCTCGCGGCGAAACGCCCTTTGAATCGCGGTCTGCAGCTCGTTCTTGGTCTCGAGGAAGATCTCGCGCCGGGTCCAGGTGCTGAAGCGCAAGAGCACGGCGAACTCTCCGAAGTCCTCGGTCGCGAAGAAGGGCTTGGGATCGACCAGGCAGCGAGGGTTGGCGTCCGCCACCGCCATCAGCACGTCCCGCACGTGCGCGAGGTCTTCGCCGTAGGCGATGCGCAGGCTGATGTCGATGCGCCGGATCGGGAAGCGGCTGAGGTTGGTGATCTCGGACTTGACCAAGAGCTCGTTGGGCACGCGCACGAAGAGGTTGTCGAAGGTGCGCAGCTTGACCGAGAGCAGGTCCACCGAGAGCACCTCGCCTGTGACGGTCGCCGTGCGGATGGTGTCGCCCACGGAGAAGGAGCGCTCTCCGAGCAGGAATACGCCGCTGATGATGTTCGACGCGGAGGTCTGGGCGGCGAAGCCCATGGCGATGGTGGCGATGCCGGCGGCGCCGAGGAAGATGCTGAGGTCGAGCCCCACCTCGCGCAGCGCGGCGACGAAGCTGATGCCAACGATGCCGTAGAAGACGATGCGGCGGGACACCATCTGCTGCTGCGCGTCGAGCCGCTTGAGGAACATGCGCAGGACCAGTCGGCTGGCGACGCGCGCGGCGATGAAGCCGATCAGGATGATCAGCACGGCGCTCATGCCATGCCTGAGCTGTGGATCCTCGAACCACCCGCGCACCATGCTCCAGACGTCGTTCATGAGTTCTCCCATCATGTGAACAACGCGGAGACGGCGTGCAGCACGCCGGTTTGGGGCGCGACCTGGGCCTGGGTCAGACGCGTCATCTTGGCCGCGGGCGGGCCCTTGCCGACCGCGACGCGACCCGTGGTGCCGCCCGCGTCGCGCTCGATCGTGAGCGCGTTGGTCCAGAGCGTGCAGTCGTCCTGGGCGACGTACAGCGCCAGCGACGGCATGGGCACATGGATCCGTTCCACGGCCATGGCGTCGCGTGCGCGGTTGTGCAGCGTCACCGCCGTCACGGCGCGGTGGCGACGCAGCAGGAGCTCGCCCAACTCCAGGCGCCCCTTGGTGCGCGAAGCGTAGGCGAGGACGCCGTCGATCGTGCTCGCTCCGAACCAGGTCTCGACCGGCAGCACCGAGGCGATGGTCGTCAGCGGGATGCCGTCCCCGTCGCTCAAGCGCAGGGAGAGGGGCGTGGAGAAGTAGAGGGTCGCCTTCTGGCCGGGAGGCAGGAAGAGGCGCGTGTCGAGTCCCAGCACCATCGGCCGATCCGTGAGCGCCACGTCGATCAGCACGCTGTCCGCGGTCGCGCCCAGGGCGTGGCGGGTGACCTGCATGTCGGTCGTGTCCGCGGGCCGCGAGCCCGTGCCCAGGCGGCAGGCCGTGGCGACGGGATCGTCGCCGTGTCGCCAGGTCAGGTACCACTCCCGCTGCCGGCGCTGGATCCACAGTTCGAGCGGCCCCAGGGAGAGCGCGAGGCAACCACCGAGGGCCACGGGAAAGCGCCCCCACCATGTCGGGTCTGCGGAAACCATCACCTAGGGCCTAGCGTCGCTGCGGCCCGCGTCAACGACAATCTCGGGCGCGCGTCAGCCGGATCGCGCGAGGGCATCAGTTCTCGAGCGCGGCGCTGGTCGGATCCCACAGGCTGAGGTCGCCCTCGGGAGCGTTGCTCAGCCGCAGGTGCGCCAGCGCGTCCGTCGGCGCCACGAGCACGCTCGAGTCCGCAAGCGTGAGGGCCAGCAGCGAGTCCGTCTGCGGCGTCTCGGCATCCGCCGCGTAGGCATAGACGTCGGCCTGTGCGCTCAGCGCGGGCAGCTCGGGCGCGTGACAGGCGAGGCTGACCTGGGGATCGAGCTCCGTCGCGGCGGCGCGCTCGAGCAGAGCGCGGGCGTCCTCTCGGCCGGACGCGAAGAGCCAGCGCGCGGCGGCGGCGCGGACCTGCGGCGCGCGGGCCGTCGCCAGCACGCTCGCGGGATCCGGGCCCTCGTGGCAGGCGGACGCGTGCAGACTCGCGAGCGCGATCATCAGGTTGGCGCGCGTGGCGGGGTGGCGACGCGAGAACAGCGCGCACAAGGAGGGGATGTCCTCCTCGCGCAGCAGCCCGCGTCGACCCAGGCGCGCCAGCGCGAAGCTCGCGGCGGCGTCCACGGGGAAGGCGGCCTCACCGACCGTGCGCACCAGAGGCGCCACGACTTCGCGCCCGCGATGCTCCCCGAGGCCGGCGGCGGCGGCGGCGGCGAAGAGCGGGTCCTCGGCCTCGAGCGCGTCGAGGGGAGGCGGCACGTCCGCGCCTTCGGCCGAGACGGCGAGAACGCCGATCCATGAACGGGCGAGCGTGGGGCTGCGTGGGAAGGGTCCGGCGGCCAGCGCGGCGAGGGCCTCGGGATCGCCCCAGCGCGCGAGCGCGTCCAGGGCGCGCGCGGCGATGCGCTGGTCCGCGTGCTGGCCGAAGCCGAGCAGGGCTCGTCGCGTGCGCGCCACGAGCTCGGGGCTCGACGCCAGCGGATGGCCCGGCCGCGAGAGGGCCCCTCCCAGCGCGAGCAGGCGCGCGTGACGATCGACCGCGCCAGGACGGGTGAGCGCGTCCAGCAGCGCGGCGACCACGTCCGGCCCGGCGCCCGCGCCGATGGCCTGCGCAGCCTCGAAGCGCACGCGTGGATCGTGATCGTCGAGCAGGGGCATCAGCGACGCGGCGCCTTCGGCCACGCCCAGCCGACCGATGGCGCGCACCGCGGCGAAGCGCTCCTCGGGATCCTGCGCCGCGCTGGCGGCCAGAAGCGCCGGCAGCGCCCGCGGCGCACCCACGACGCCCAGCAGATCCATCAAGCGGATGCGTCGTCGTCGCAGCGCGCGCGCGTCGCCTTCGGGCGCGCTGCTCGCGCTGGGCAGAGGGCCCATGGCGCCAGACGCTCGCGAGAGCAGGTGCAGCAGCGGATCGGCCACGCGCCCATCGCCGGGTCGGCGCGCGAGGTAGCGATCCGTCGCGTCGAGGGCGGCGGCACGCGTGCGCTCGTCCGCGTCCTCGAGGCGGGAGAAGATAGGCAGCGCCGCGTCCTCGGCGCCGGTGGCGGCCAGCGCGGAGAGGAGTCGGTCCTCTCGCCCTCTCTGCTGTGCGAGCGCGCGAAGCAAGGCGGGCACGGGTCGATCCGAAGGGTGATCCTCGAGCAGCGCGTCCAGGGCATCGACGATGGCCGTGGCGCCTCGATCGTCGCCTGCGTCGTCCAGCGCTTGGGCGAGGCTCGAGAGCAGCGTGTCCGGCACGCGCTCCTCCGCCGCGAGGGCGCGCAGCTGGGTCACGGCGCTCGCGTGCAGCGAAGGGCGCGCGAGCGCCTCGATCAGAGCGTGGATCGCCTCCTCGCCACCGATGGCCGAGAGCGACGCCAACGCGGCCTGGGACAGGCGCGGGTCGGTGCCGCGACTCAACTCCGAAAGACGGCGCACGGCCCGCGGGTCGTCGATCCGGCCCAGCGCGAGCGCTGCCTGCAGGCGCACTTCGCTGTCCTCGTCGCCCAGCGCCGAAGAGAGAGCACCCACCGCCAGCGGATCGCCGAACTGACCCAGGGACGAGACCACGGCGGCGCGCACTTCGGGCGAGCTGTCTTCGACACGACCGGCCAGCGCCATCAGCGCACTCGGGTCCCCGAGCAGGCCGAGGACGTGCGCGGCTTCGCGTCGCACGCTGGGCTCGCTGTCCTCGAGCATCGACGACACGGGGGCGAGCGGCACGCCGTGACCGATGCGTCCGAGGGCGCGCACCGCCTCCTCGCGCACCTCGGGCTCCGTGTCCCCGAGCGCACGCAGGAGCCGGCCCACAGCTTGCTCGTCGCCGATCTCCCCCAAGGCCGCGATCGCCGCGCGCCTCTGGCCCTGATCCGCGTCCGCGAGCCAGGTGGTGAGCCGCTCGGCGGCTTCGGGCAGACCGAGCCGGGCCGCGCCCCGGGCCGCCTCGGTGCGCACGCCGGGATCGTCGTCGGAGAGCGCCCTCAGCAGGTCCGGCCCCGCCGTCGCGGCGTCCAGGGTGCTCAGCTCACGCACGGCCTCCCGGCGGGTCGAGGCGTCTCCGCTGGCCAGATCGCGCTGAAGCCGTGGCAGGCGCGCTCCCCAATCGAAGGCCAGGGAGAGCGCGCAGACGAGCATCAGCAGCGAGCGCCGCGCAGGGGTCACGCTCCCCAGCCTAGCAGAGCCTCGAGGGACGAATCAGCCGGCGTGGGGCTGAGCTTCTGGGCCCGCCGTGCTACTTCGTGGACCATGCCGCGCCGCACCCACGGTGCACCTCTCCTGGTGTACGCCATCCTCGCCGTGGCTCTGGCGTCGGCGATGGGCTGCGAGCACGTTCCGGCCAACCGCTACGGCGTGCAGCGCCTGCGTCTGCACGGCGTCGAGGACATGGACACGGCGTCCCTCGCGGCCTGCCTTGCGACCCGTGAGAGGCCGGCCTTCGGCATCAACCTCGGGACCAGCTCCGTGCCGAGCTGCGGCGTGCCCCCCTTCGACTCGGGTCGGCTTCACCTGCGCCTCTGGCGCTGGCCCTGGACCTCCTGGCCCACCTACGACCGCGCGGTCTTCGAGCGCGACCTCGAGCGCATCGAGCGCTGGTACCGAGCGCGGGGCTACTACGAAGCCCACGTCGTGAGCGCCACGTTCGATCCGCCCGTCGCGTCCAACAACGATCGCACGACGGGCGCGGACGGACAGCCCGTATGCGAGCGGGACGGCGACCAGGAGGGCTGCCGCGTGACCCTCGACGTCACCATGACCGAAGGCGACCCCGTGATGGTGAGCCACCTCGAGGTGGTGGGCGACGAGACGCTCTCGCCTGACGTGCGCGCCCATCTGCGCGACGCCATCGAGCTCCACGAAGGCGAACGCTTCGACGAGGCGCTGCACGACGCCTCCAAGCGCGGGATCCTCACCAGCCTGCACGAGGACGGCTTCGCCTGCGCGTCCGTCAACGCGCGCGTGACCGTCACGCCCCGCGCCCACCGCACCCGGATCATCTATCGCGTCGAGTCCGGGCCGCTGTCCCACATCGGCACCATCACCGTCGAAGGCAACGGCGACCTGCCCACGCGCCCGATTCGCGGCGCGGGCTACCTGCGCCCCAACGACCGCTTCCAGCAGAGCGCCCTCGGAGACGCGCAGCGAGCCATCTTCGACCTGGGTGGGCTCTCCAGCGTCGAGGTCGTCAGCCAGGCCCGACGACGCGAAGGCGCGGAGGACTCGGAGGATCCCTCGAGCTGCACGGGGATCGTGGACGTGACCATCCGCGTGGCGCCCGGTCGGCGCACCCGCATCGGCCTCGGTGTGGGCGTCCAGAGCGGCATCCTCCAGGGAACGGCGAGCCAGGACGAGACCACGAACGTCGCCCAATGGGATCTCCATCTACTCGCCTTCTACGAGCATCGGAACCTCTTCGGCGGCCTTCGACGCATGCGCATCGAGGATCGCCCGAAGCTGATCTTCCCCACGCAGTTCCCCGGCGTGCGCTCGCCCGACGACGGACGCGGGCCACGTCCCGGCAACACGCTCAGCTTCGATTTCCGCCAGCCGGCGTTCATCGAACCACGCACGACGCTGCGCTTCACCGCCAGCTGGGACCTGGGGCCCGACCCTTCCTTTGGCTTCTTCCGCCACGACTTCGACGGGCGCCTGGGCATCACGCGCAAGTTCCTGCGGGATCGCCTGGAGTTCTACGCGGGCATCCACGGCAACGTCTTCCGCGTCCCGGGCGGTTCGGATCCGACCCTGGGCCAAATCCGAGGTAACCGCTCGGACTACTACCTGACCTTCCTGGAGGAATTCGCCGCCCTCGATCTGCGCGACAACCCCGGCCGACCACGCCAGGGCATCTACCTCTCGCTGTCGGTCCACGAGGCGGGTTTCTTCCTGCCCTCCAATTGGGATTATTTCCGTCTGTTGCCCGAAGCTCGCGGCTACATCCCCTTGCCTCTCGGGCTGGTGATCGCGACGCGCTTCAGCCTCGGCATGCTCTTCATCCGCCACGCCGACTCCGGGCTCGACGTGAAGAGCTACGCCCTCGGCCCCGTGCGCTACCGCCTGCGCGGCGGCGGCCCGACCAGTCATCGCGGCTTCATCGCTGGCTTCCTGGGCGACAGCGGCGCGCCCGCGGGACCGGGCGAGAGCTTCGAGAGCCAGGACGGTGGCCTGCGCCGCTGGCTGGCAAGCCTCGAGCTGCGCGCGCCCGTGACGCAGGACATCGGCGTGGTGCTCTTCGCGGACATGGGCGACGTGGCCCAGGGCAGCCACTTCCGCTTCCGCCACCTGAACACCGCCGTGGGCCTCGGCCTTCGCTACCAGACGCCCGTCGGACCCCTGCGCTTCGACGTCGGCTGGCTCGTGCCCGGTGCGGGCGCCGTGGGAGGGGAACAGCCCGCCGCCAGCAAGGAGATCAATTTCGGCTTCGTGCGCTTCCCCGGCGCCGTTCACATCACCATCGGTGAGGCCTTCTGATGAAGCGGCGGCTGAGACGACTCGCCGTCGCCCTCGCGTGGGTCCTGACCTTCGTCGTGCTGTGGATCACCTGCCTCGTGATCCACCTGCCGGGCCGGCGCGGGCGAGTCGTCGCGGCGCGCGGGCTCTCTGCCTACATCTCGTCCCAGATGGCGGGTCGACTCGAGATCGGACGCATCGACGAGCTGAGCCTCGATCACGTCGTGGTGCACCACGCCGTCCTCTTCGATCCCGACGGGCGACGCGTGCTCACGGGCGACGAGGTCGTGCTCGTGCCCGATGTGCGCGCGGCCTGGTCGGGCAGCCTGCGCTTCCGCGACGCGCGCCTCCGAGGCGGCTACGTGCGCCTGATCGAGGGGGAGGATGGCATGCCCACCTTCCTCGCGGCCCTCGCGTCCGC
>JAACVI010000424.1 GCA_009992505.1 Myxococcales bacterium | reverse complement strand
GCGGCGATCAGGCGATCGAGCTCGTCGAGGCTGGAGTAGCGGATCTCGAGGCTGCCCTTGCCGCCTTGGTCGTTCACCGTCACCGGGCTGCCCAGGGCGCGCGACAGGCGTCGCTCGAGATCGCGCACGTTGGCGGACTTGCCCTTGGGCTCACTCGACTTGGTGTCGGCCTTGCGCGCCAGGCGCTCGAGCGCGCGCACGCTGAGGTGGCCCCCGACGGCTTTGCGTGCGAGGCGTAGTTGTTCGTCGGCGTCCTTGGAGCGGAGCAGGGCGCGTCCGTGCCCCTCGCTCAGCTCGCCCGCCTCGACCATGCCGAGCACGGCCTCGGGCAGCTTCAACAGGCGGATGGCGTTGGCCACCGTGGAGCGGTCCTTGCCCACGCGTTGGGCGACCTCCTCCTGCGTGTGGCCGTGCTCTTCGACCAGTCGGTGCAGGGCGCGCGCGGTCTCGACAGGGTTCAGGTCCTCGCGCTGCAGGTTCTCGACCAGCGCAGCCTCGAAGGCGGCCCGGTCGTCCATCTCGCGCACGTGGATCGGCACCTCGAGCAAGCCCGCACGCTGGGCCGCGCGCCAGCGCCGCTCGCCGGCGATGATCTCGTAGCCCCCGGCCTTGCGCGTGCGCACGACGATGGGCTCGAGCACCCCGTGGGCGCGCATGCTCTCGGCCAGCTCGTCGAGGGCCGCCTCGTCGAAGTGGCTGCGAGGCTGTCCCGCGAAACGCTGGAGCTCTTCGATGCGCGCCGTGCCCGTGCGCTTCGGCGGCGCGGCGGGGAGCAGCCCGTCGAGTCCGCGTCCGAGGCGTGGCTTGCGTCGCTCGACCACGCTCAGGCCGCCGCCTCGGGCAGGTCGTCGAGGATCTCTCGTGCCAGGCTGAGGTAGGAGTAGGAGCCGCGCGAGGCCGCGTCGTAGAGCACGACGGGCTGACCATGGGAGGGCGCCTCGGCCAGGCGCACGTTGCGCGGGATGACGCTCTCGTAGACGTGAAAATGCGCGCGCACTTCGGCGGCCACTTCGCGCGCGAGGTTGTTGCGCGGATCGAACATGGTCAGCAGCACGCCATCGATCGCGAGACCTGGGTTCAGCGCGCTCTCGACGCGTTCGATGGTGCCCACCAGCTGGGAGAGACCTTCGAGCGCGAAGTACTCGCATTGCATGGGCACGATCACGCCGTCCGCCGCCGCGAGCGCGTTCAAGGTCAGCATGCCCAGAGAAGGCGGACAGTCGATGACGATGAAGTCGAAGCGCGCGAGCACCGGCGCCAGCACTTCACGCAGGCGCAGCGCGCCCCCTTCACGCGGCAGGTCGCGCTCGACCGACACCAGATCCTGATCGGCGCCGATGAAGCCGAGGTTCGACAGCGCGCTCTCGCGGATCACCTCTTCTGCCGTCGCTTCCCCCAGCAGCAAAGCGTAGGAGCCCTCGAACTCGCCGCGCGTCCCGCCCACGCCGGTGGTCGCGTTCCCCTGCGGATCGAGGTCCACCAACAGCACGCGCTGTTCTGCCACGGCCAAGCTGGCCGCGAGGTTCACGGCTGTGGTCGTCTTTCCGACGCCACCCTTCTGATTTGCGACCGCAACCACCCGAGCCATGCCCCGCGTGTACCAGCCTCGGGCCCCCCGTACAATCGCTCGCCCGATTCCGTCCGTGCACTTTCTTGCCCCAGGCGATCCAGGTAGTAGGATGTCGCATGTTGGATGACACTGTAGGTCGATGTAGGACATCACCTCCACCAAGGACGGCCATGCGCGGACCCAAGCACTATCGAAGCCTCGCGGAGTTCGAGCGCGAAGAGATCTCGCCCCAGATGAAGATGGGCTGGTCTCTGGACGACCTCTACGCCGAGGCCACCTTCACGCCTTCGCGTGACGACTCCTTCGACGAAGAAGGACCGGAGGAATTGGACTTCGACTTCTAGTCCACCACGTACGAGTACGGTCGGGTGGTTCGCCCCTCCCGACCGCGTCCCTCCTCCCGGGACGCGCTGCTCTTCGGTCGCCCCCGATGAGTAGCATCCGAGGCCCGGCGGTCGCCCCCGCTGGGCCTCACCTAATTCTGGTTGGGAAGGGCTC
>JAACVI010000423.1 GCA_009992505.1 Myxococcales bacterium | reverse complement strand
GGACGCGGTCGAAGTGCACGACGACGCGCTGCCCTTGATCGTCACCCATACGGGTGTGACCGGCGTGAACCCCCATTGGCGGAACCTCGACGACGATCAGCTGCGCGCCATCGCCGACTCGGGCGGCACCATCGGCGTGATGTACCAATCGAGCTTCCTGGGCGACGCCACCTTGGGCGGACGCGCCGCGAAGGTCGTGGACCACCTCGAGCACATCGTGGACACGGTGGGCGAGGACCACGCCTCGTTGGGCAGCGATTGGGACGGAGCCATCCTGCCGCCGCGAGACCTGAAGTCACCGCTGGAGCTCGCGAGGCTGGTGCAGATCATGCTGGATCGAGGCTTCTCCGCGCAGCGCGTGCAGAAGATCCTGGGCCTCAACGCCTTGAACGCGATCGAGCGCCTGCGTCCGAGCTGAACGCCAGACGCGTCTCGAGGCCGCCTCCGTGAAGAGACGACCCCGAGTCGACGAAGGAGCGAATGCTCAGCGCACCCAGATCGCCTGGGCCGCGCCCGGCGTCGGGTAGCTGTGCACCGTGGGTCCGGCGAAGCGACCGTACATCCAGTTCGACTGATCCGAGCCGCACAGGGTCAACCCGGAGTTGGCCGTGTTCGCTGCGCTGAAGTCCCAGCCGGAGCCGAGGCTCCCGTGGCCCTTGCAGTCGGCCGGCGCGCCCATGGGTTGGTTGATCTGACCCACGCCGTTGTCCGTGTACTCGTGCGGACCGCCGCACCAGTAGTAGGCGTTGGCGTTTTCGGGTCCCCACAGCAGGTAGCCGGGCTCACCGAAGGCGATGCGCAGCTCCGTCCGCACGATGTCGTTGCTCATGTAGGTCTGGGCGCTGTTCTCGTAGGCCGCGACGCGCAGAGTCGTGTAGTCGAAGGCGTTGAGGTCGAGCCAGCCGGCGGCGGCGGGCGTCGCCGCGGCGGCGCTCGACGCTGCGACGGGCCAGGTGGCCAGCGCCGGGAGGTTCGTGTCTGCGGCGCCGAAGTTGCCGTAGACATCCTGGTCCGCCGAGTTCTTGAGGAACCCGAGCGTCCAGCCGCCACCCGCAGTCGTCATGTCGCACTGCACCCCGAAGCCCGTGCCATCGCCCGCGGGGTCGATGGTGTAGACGCCGCTGATGCCGCGCGTGCTCACGTTGGAGACCGAATCGTTCGCCATGTAGCCGTTGCAGGTCGGCTGCAGCGCCGGTCCCACATCGTTCGGCGAGCACATCACGTAGCCCGTGATGGACATGGTGTTGTTGGCGTCGTTCCAGTGGCCGTAGTCGCACGCCGTCGGGTTGATCAGGTAGATGCGGTTCATGATATTGTTGTCGCCGTTGGGCTCGAAGCCCAGGCAGCCACCGTTGTCGCTGTTCGAGAGATAGAACGAGCAGCCGCGGGTTCCCTGACATTCGCCTTCCCAGTTCGCGAGCCCGCGAGCGCCGTTCGTCTTGGGGAAGACGTTGACGAGGTTGGGCGGGCTGCCGCCGTTGTACGCCCGGATGGCCGCGGCGTGGGCGCGCGTGCGGGGCACGATCACCTCCATGCCGATCGCGGCGCAGGCGGCCGCGTAGGCTCTCTGATCGCTTGCGAGGGCCGCGTCGTCGATGCGCACCATGGTGTAGCCCACGCCGCCGTCGCTGGTCATGTCGCAGTGGACGAGCAGGGGCGCGATGGCGCCGGCGCCGTCCGGGTCGATCGTGTAGTCACCGTCGGGGGATGTGGGATCACCCGCCAGGATCTCGGCGCAGGAAGCCGGCAAGGTGCAGGCGCCAGCGAGGCAGAGCTCGTCCGTGCCGCAGGTCGTGCCGCAGCCCCCGCAGTTGGCCTCGTCGTAGCGCGAGTCCGTGCAGACGCCGCCGCAGCGGTTCGGGAGGCTCGGCGAGCAGGCCGTGATGCACGCGCCCGCCTGGCAGAATTCCGCGTCGGTGCAGCTGGTGCCACAGGCGCCGCAGTTGGCGCGATCGGTCTGGAGGTCTCGGCAGCTCCCGGCGCAGTCGTCGAGCCCGCTCGCGCAGCTGAGGGTGCAGGCTCCGGCGGAGCAGACCTCACCGGCACCGCAGGCGGTGCCACAGGCGCCGCAGTTGGCGCGATCGGTCTGG
>JAACVI010000359.1 GCA_009992505.1 Myxococcales bacterium | reverse complement strand
GATTCGCCTCAGGTGTGCAGAGTTGGGGCTGGATGTCAGTTCGGCGACGCGGCAGGTGCGTTGGGCGTCGCAGCCGGTGTCGTCGGCGCAGTCGGTGTCGTGGGCACACCTCCATCCGCCGCGCCCGTGCGTTCGGCCGGCGCGTCTTCCAGGCTGGGGAGCAGCACGGTGAAGACCCCGATGGCGACCAGGCCGAGGAACGCCACCAACAGCACGAGATTGCGCGCTACGGGCAGGGGGCGGTCGTTCGCCTCCGCGGGCTTCGTCTCGTTCGCAGGCTTCGTCTCTTCCTCGCTCATGCGCGCGCCCTCCGCGGAGAGAGCTCTCCGCCCAGCCCCGTCACCCACGTCGCCACGCGCGCGGCCGTCTCCGCGAGGGGGACCTTCTCCGCTTCCTTCGCGTCGCGGCGCTTCAGCTCGAGCATGCCGGCGTCGAGCCCACGCTGTCCGATGGTGACGCGTAGCGGGATGCCCAGCAGATCGGCGTCCTTGAATTTCACGCCCGGGCGCTCGGCGCGATCGTCGAGCAGCGCCTCCACACCCAGGGCGCGCAGCTCATCGTAGAGCGACTCGGCTGCCTGAAGCGGGCCGGCTTCCTTGCCGAGGGGGGTGAGGATGACCTGATAGGGCGCGATGGACATGGGCCAGAGGATACCGTCGTCGTCGTGGTGTTGTTCGATGGCGGCGGCCATCAGACGTGACACGCCGATGCCGTAGCAACCCATGACGAGGGGCTTCTCTTCCCCCTCGGGGTCCAGGAAGGTCGCGCCCATCTTGGCCGAGTAGTGGGTGCCGAGCACGAAGACGTGTCCGCCCTCGATGCCGCGGAAGCTTCGAAGCTCGGCGCCGCAGCTCGGGCAAGGGTCGCCCTCCTTCACCATGCGGATGCTCGCGACGCGGCCTTCGAAGTCGCGGCCGTGGCGCACATGGGCGAGGTGGTGGTCGGTCTCGTTCGCGCCGATGACGGCGTCCGCGACGGCTGCGGCGGCGGGGTCGAGCACGATCTCGCCCTCGAAGCCCACGGGTCCGGCGAAGCCGACCTGAGCTCCGGTGGCCTTTCGCACGTCCTCCGCGCTCGCGAGCACGACCTCGGACACGCCCAGCGCGCGCGCCAAGCGGATCTCGTTCACGTCGTCGTCGCCGCGCACGACGGCCATCACGACGCGCTCGTCGGCCGTGTAGAGCAGACTCTTGAGCATGCGCGCCGGGCTGATGCCGGGCAGCGTCGGGGTCAGGAAGGCGACCACGTCGGCGATGCTGCCCACCCCGGGCGTGTGGACCTTCGTCGCGTCGGGCGTCTCGTCCGCGCTCGAAGCATCCGTGGGCAGCGTGGTCTCGGCCACTTCGACGTTGGCGGCGTAGTCGCAGCTCGAGCAGACCACGAGGGAGTCCTCGCCCGTCTGCACCAACACCTGGAACTCGGCGCTGGTGGAGCCGCCCATGGCGCCGCTGTCGGCGGCCACCACGCGGTAGTCGAGGCCGAGCTGCTTGAAGATGCGGTGGTAGGCCTCGCGCATGACAGCGTAGCTCTCGAGCGCGTGCGCCTCGTCGACGTCGAAGGAGTAGGCGTCCTTCATCAAGAACTCGCGGCAGCGCAAGATGCCGGCGCGCGGGCGCGGCTCGTCGCGGAACTTCATCTGGATCTGATAGAGGTTCAGCGGCAGCTGCCGGTAGCTCTTCACGTCACGGCGCACCATGTCCGTGATGATCTCCTCGTGCGTGGGCCCGAGGTTGTACTCGGCGCCCTTGCGATCCTTCAGGCGGAAGAGCGCGCCGCCGAAGCTGTCGTAGCGCCCCGTCTCCTGGAAATACTCCGCCGGCAAGAGCGCGGGCATCAGCACCTCTTGCGCGCCCGCGTCGTCCATCTCGCGCCGCACCGTGCGCTCGATCTTGCTCAGCACGCGTCGGCCGAGCGGCAGCATCTCGTAGATGCCGGCGCCGACCATGCGCACGAAGCCGCCGCGCAGCAGCAGCACGTGCGAGGGCGTCGTGGCGTCCTTGGGGACTTCCTTGAGCGTGGGGATGAAGGCCTTGGAGTAGCGCATGCCGCCTTATGGTTCAGGCGGCGGAGGAGGGCAACGGCGTAGAGGATCCGGAGGTGCTGCGGCCGGGCCACCAGCTCCTGCTCTTCACGCACTCGAATCGAGCGACGGGAGCCAAGACCGTGGACCAGGGGTCTCGTCCTCGGGGAGCCCATCCGAGGGGCGATGGTCGCAGCGACCTGGACGCCCGCGCTCAGATCTCGAAGGCCATGGCCTCGAGGCGGGCGGCTTCGCGCACGCGCAGGACTTCGGCGGCGAGGCGCGCGACGTCGGCGTCGCCAGCTTGTTGCGCGAGCTCGATGCGGCTCTCGACCAGCTCGGGCACGACCTCGAGGCGTTGACGCAGGCTGGCCGCGAGCTCGGACAGACGGAGGTCGAGATCGGCGAGGTCGGCCTCGGTGTCCTTCGTCAGGGTCGAGAGGGTCGCGTCGTAGGCCGCGCGCAGCTGCTTCGCCGTGCCATCGGGCAGCATGGCCTCGAAGAAGGTGGCGAAGCGGTGGGTGGCGGTCCACAGCTCGCGCGCCAGGGTTGGGTCGGGCAGCTCGCCGCGAAGCTTCGTGGCGGCGCGACTGAGCTGGCGAAAGGCCTCGCGGTATTGCGCCACGCGCACGCCCTGGCGCATCTCGTCGGCGCGCGGCCAGAGGCTGTGGGCCAAGCTCGGCTCTCGGCTGGGCTCACCGCCACCGAGGTCGTGGCGAGATTCGGGCAAGCGCGTGAAGAGCGCTTCGGCGACGCGCTCGGCCAGCGTCAACAACGCCTCGGGGGCGAGCCTACGCCTCAGGCGCTGGATGGCGCGCCCGGTCAGCATCTCGGCCAGGAGCACGCTGGTGTGCACGTGTCCGTCCAGCGTCGCGCCGTAGGCCGTGGCCCAGGTCGCGAGCTCCTGGCGTCGCGCGTTCTCCATCGCCTCCACTTGCAACAGGCGCTCGGCGCGCATGCGCGTGAGCTGACGGAGGTGGGCGTGCGAGCGTCGGCGCAGGAAGAGGTAGAGCCCGAAGTAGAGCGCGCCGTAGGCCGCGAGCCAGACGCCGAGTCCGACGAGAGTCGCGAGGTGGCCCTGGATC
Source organism: Myxococcales bacterium (assembly GCA_009992505.1). GTDB lineage: Bacteria > Myxococcota_A > Polyangia > Polyangiales > Houyiibacteriaceae > JAADHO01. Next base: position 7,698 of record JAACVI010000359.1, on the reverse strand, counting down.
GCGGAGGCGAAGGGGAGCGCCGCCGGGACGTGAAATCCTGCGAGCTGCGTCGCGGCGACCTCGATCAGCCATGGCCGCGCGCCCAGCGCGATGTCGAGCAAGACGGCGCCGAGCACCACGGCCACCAGCGAGAGGCGGCGCAGGATCAAGCCCGTGGGCACGTGGCCGCTCTGACCCATGCGCGCGACGTGATGGGTGGAGTAGACGACGTCCGCGGCGCCGAGGAAGAAGGCCAGCGCGCGCGGCAAGAGGCCGTAGCGCGAGCGCAGCTCCAGCGCGTAGAGATCCTCGGCCGGCGCCACCAGCGGGCGCGGCTTCGGGAAGTCGAAGGTGAGGTGGATCTTCTCCGCCTTCTCTTCCAGGCGCGGCACCCTGAGGAGCAAGAGCGGCTTCTCCGGCTGCTCGCCCTTGGACACCGCGGCCACGAAGGAGGACGTCGCCTCGTGTTCGCTCGTGGTCAGCAGCTCGCGCACCTCCTCGAGGTTCGCCTCGATCCTGCGCACGTAGACGTCGGGCGGCTCCTTGGCGACGAGCTTCGCCGCGTCGGCCGCGGACCACGAGGCGTCGGCGCTCTGCTCGAACTCCCCCAGGCTCTTGGCTTCACGCTCCGACAGCGCACGCAAGGCGTCCGCGACCATGCGTCGCGACAGGGCGCGATAGCGCGAGAGCCAGGCGATGCGGTGGAGGAAGTACGCCAGCGAGGCGAACATCACACCGTAGAAAGCGAAGGCGAGCACGGAGTCCATGGCGGGCGCAGTGTTGGACGCGGGCGCGCGATGTAAAGCCGTCGAGTGGCGCGCCTACTTCGACTGGGAGCTCAGCTCCAGCCCGTAGCCGCGCAGGATCCAGCGAGCGACGGCCGACTTGTGCACCTCGTCCGGGCCGTCGTAGATGTGCGCCGCTCGCTCGTGGCGGTAGAAGGCGGCCAGGGGCGTGTCGTCGGTGACGCCGAGGGCGCCGTGCACCTGGATCGCGCGGTCGAGCACCTCGGTCAGCACATCGGCGACGAAGAACTTCACGCAGGCGATCTCCGTGCGCGCCGCCGCGGCGCCGTCCGCGTCGATGCGCCGCGCGGCGTTCTCCACGAGGAGTACGGCGGCGTCGATCTTGGCCCGGCACTCGGCGATGAAGTGCTGCACCGCCTGACGCGTGCCCAGTGGTCTGCCCGGCGCGACCTCGCGCTCGACGGCGCGCTTGCACATCAACTCGAAGGCGCGCTCGGCGATGCCACACCAGCGCATGGCGTGGTGGATGCGCCCGGGGCCCAGGCGCGATTGGGCGAGCAAGAAGCCGCCTCCGCGCGGTCCCAGCAGGTTCGCCTCGGGCACGCGGCAGTTCTCGTACACGATCTCCGAGTGGCTGGCCCAGCCGCTGCCGGTGTGACCCATCACGGAGATCAGCCGATCGTGGATGAAGCCGGGCGTGTTCGTGGGCACCAGGATCATGGACGCGCGCGCATAGGTGGAGGCGTCGGGATCGGTCACGGCCATGACGATGGCGAAGGCCGCGCCGTCGGCCGAGGTGGTGAACCACTTGCGGCCGTCGATCACCCACTCCCCGTCCTCGAGGCGTGCCGTCGTCTCCATCCATGCCGGGTTCGAGCCTGCGCGGTCGGGCTCGGTCATGGAGAAGCAAGAGCGCACCTCACCCCGCGCCAGAGGCTCGAGGAAGAGGCGCTTCTGCTCATCGTTGCCGAACTCGAGCAAGAGCTCGACGTTTCCCGAGTCGGGCGCCGGGCAACCGAAGACGTAGTGCCCGAGCGGGCTCTTGCCCATCTCGCGGCTGAGGCGCGCGTGGTCGAGGAAGCTCAGGCCCATGCCGCCCAGGTTCTCGGGCACCTGCGGCGCCCACAACCCACGCTCGCGCAGCTCGGCGCGCAAGGCCTCGAGCTCGGGCTCGATGGCGGCGAAGCCCTCGCGGCCGAAGCGTGGCTCGAGCGGGTAGACCTTCTGCTCGAGGAAGTCGCGCACCGCCTTTACCAGTACCGCCTGTTGCTCCGGGCTCTTGTTCGCTCGCTTCATTCGTCAGCTCCTCGCGTTGCTCATCCGCGCCGCCGCGCATGATACGCTCTCGGTCGAGATGACCCAGCCCCCTTCGCCACCTTCTGGCGCTCGAGAGCCCGAAGGCGTCATGGCCCTCGACCGCGCGCGGCTGCACGAGTGGCTCGCCCGAACCCTGCCCGACTTCGGTCACCACTTCGAGCTGTTGCGCGTGCGCGGAGGTCAATCGAACCCGACCTACTGGCTCTCGGATGGCGATCGCGCTGTGGTCTTGCGCAAGAAGCCCCCCGGCAAGCTGCTGCCTTCGGCCCACGACGTGCTGCGCGAGTCCCGCATCCTCGAGGCGCTGGCGTCGACGGACGTGCCCGTGCCGCGCGTGCTCGCCGCGGAGGACGACCCGGAGATCCTGGGCAGCGCCTTCTATCTCATGGAGTACGTCGAGGGACGCATCTTCCGGGACGTGCGCCTGCCGGATCTGCACGCGCTCGAGCGCTCCGCCATCTACGAAGAGCTCATGCGCGTGCTCGCGGCCCTGCACGCCGTGCGCCCCGAAGAGGTCGGACTCGCGGACTTCGGTCGACCGACGGGTTACGTCGCGCGTCAGGTCTCGCGCTGGACGCGCCAGTACGAGGCAGCGCGCACGACCGAGGTGCCCGCCATGGAGCGCCTGATGGCCTGGCTCCCGGAGCACATGCCCCCGGACGTCGACGCGCCCGTGATCGCCCACGGCGACTTCCGCCTCGACAATCTGGTCTTTCATCCCACCGAGCCGCGCTGCATCGCGCTGCTCGATTGGGAGCTCTCGACCCTGGGCCATCCTCTGGCCGATCTGGGCTACGTCGGCATGCTCTACCACGTCGTCCTGCCGCGCATCGGGGGGCTGTTGGGCATGGACCTCGCGGCCGAGGGCATCCCAACCGAGGAGGTGCTGGTGGCGCGCTACGCCGCGCTCTCGGGTCGTGAGGTGCGGGACCTGCCCTTCTTCGAGGCCTTCGGGCTCTTCCGCCTCGCCTCCATCGCTCAGGGCGTCTATCGACGATCGCTCGACGGAAACGCGAGCGGCGCCGATGCGGCCATGTTCGGCGAGGCCGCCGCGCTCTTGGCCGGTGTGGGCGGTCGACTCGTGGGTCTGCGCCGGCCATCGTTGCTCCCACCTCCTGTGTGAAGCTGGGCCATGCCGGACGCTCACCCCAGGGGCTTGCTGCGCTTCGAACCTGCGTGTCAGGCTCCTGCCGCCATGAATCAGCCCCACACCTTGGTCCACACCATCGCCCGCTGGGCGGAGAGTCACCCTGGCCAGCCCGCGCTCCACGAGCGGGTCGATGGCCGCTGGCGGAGCCTCTCCTGGAGCGAGTACTTCGCGGCGCTCTCCGACGTCGCTCGAGCGTTGATCGCCCTCGGACACGAGCCCGGTGAGTGCGTCGCCATCGTCGGTCGCAACTGCCCGGCCTGGGTGATCTGCGAGTTCGGCATCCAGGCCGCGCGCGGTGTGCCGGCGCCCATCTACGTCACCAACACGCCCGAGCAGCTCGCCTACATCGTCAAGAACTCGCGCGCGAAGATCGTGATCGCGGATGGCGAGGAGCAGCTCGAGAAGTACCTCGCGGCGGAAGCCGAGGGCCTCTTCCCGCGGCTCGAGCATCTGATCACCTTCGACGAGGTCGAGCACGACGACGAGCGCGTCATGTCCCTCTCCGCGCTGCGCAAGCTCGGCGCCGAGCAGAGCGAGGAAGCGCTCACGCAGCGCCTCGACGAGCTCACGGACGACGAGACCTGCCTGCTCATCTACACCTCGGGCACCACGGGTGTGCCCAAGGGCGTGATGCTCGATCACGCGGGCCAGCTGATGGTCGGTCGCGCCGCGCTCGAGCGCTTTCCGCGCTTTCAGGATCACATCATCGAGTATCACGCCGTCAGCTACCTGCCGCTCTGCCATCAGGCGGAACAGCTGATCACCAACGTGAACAGCATCATCACCCGCGGTCAGGTCTACTTCTGCTCCGACATCGCGGATCTCAAGGAGCACCTCGTCGCCGCGCGACCGACGATCTTCCTGGGCGTTCCTCGCGTGTGGGAGAAGTTCGAGGGGGCGCTCTCGGGCAAGCTGGCCGAGGCCAAGGGCGTGAAGGGCAAGCTCGCGGCCTGGGCGCGTGACACCGAGTTCGCCGCCTTCCGTGAGGACGTCGAGCGCGGCGAGGTGCGCGTCGGTCTCGGCCGCAAGGTCGCGCGCGCGCTCGTGATCGACAAGATCAAGCTGGCCCTCGGCCTCGATCGCCTGGAGGTCGCGGTCACGGGCGCCGCGCCCATCGCCGTCAGCACGCAGGAGTTCTTCGCCTCCATCGGCATCACGATCTTCGAGGCCTACGGCATGAGCGAGACGAGCGGCGTCTCGACGCTGACGGATCCCAAGCGGCCTCGCTTCGGTGCGGTGGGCACGGCCCTCGAGGGTGTGGAGGTCCGCATCGCCGAGGATGGCGAAGTCTGCCTGCGGGGTCGCAACATGACCCGTGGCTATCTGCACATGGCCGAGGAGACCGCAGAGCTCTACGGCGAGGACGGTTGGCTGTTGACCGGCGACCTCGGCAGCCTCGACGACGAGGGGAACCTGCGCATCACCGGCCGCAAGAAGGAGCTTCTGATCACGGCGGGCGGCAAGAACGTCGCGCCCGTGGAGATGGAGAACTACGTCAAGGGCATCGACGGCGTCGCCCAATGCGTGGTGGTCGGCGACCGCAAGCCCTACCTGTGTGCGCTCGTGACGCTCGATCCCGAGAACCTCGAAGCGGTTCGCGGCGCCGCTGGCGAGTCCGGCGAGATCGAGGCGCTGGCCAGCTCCGAGAAGGTCCATCGCTGGCTGGAGGGCCAGATCGAGACGCGCTGCAACGCGCAGGTCGCGCGCTACCAGACGATCAAGAAGTTCGTGCTCTTGCCGGTCGAGTTCAGCGTCGACGGCGGGGAGCTCACGCCGACCATGAAGCTCAAGCGTGGGCCCATCCACGAGAAGTACGCGGACGTGATCGCTGCGCTCTACTCGGAGCGGGCCAAGTCCGGCGCCCAGCCCACGGCCTAGCCCGTCAGCTCAGGCCGAGGTTCTTTCGGATGCGTGCCACGGGCTCCTGCGTGTCCGGCACGAAGGCCTCTCCGCGGATGGCGTCGCAGGCCTCGATGTAGCGGCGCGACGCCTCCATGCGCACCTCGTCGACAATCGTCGGCGGCGGTCCGTCGCCGCGGTAGCCCTCCTGGGCCAGCCAGCGCCTGACGTACTCCTTGTCGAAGGACTCGGGGTTCTCGCCGGCCTCGAAGCGCTCTGCGTAGCTCTCGGCGTACCAGAAGCGCGAGGAGTCGGGCGTGTGGATCTCGTCGATCACCACGATGTCCCCGTCCGCCGTGCGCCCGAATTCGTATTTGGTGTCGACCAGGATGAGCCCGCGGTCCGCGCAGACCTTCTGGCCGTAGGCGAAGAGCGTGGCGGCCATCTCCGCGGCGGCGTCGAAGTCGCGCGCGCTCAGGCGGCCCGCCGCAAGGATCTCTTCGCGCGAAGCCGAGACGTCGTGATCTCCGTGGGCGGCCTTCGTGCTCGGGGTCAGGATGGCCTCGGGCAGGCGCTCGTGTCGGCGCAAGCCGTCCGGCAGTCGATGCCCGCAGAAGACGCGCTCTCCCGCCTCGTAGTGCGTCCAGAGGCTGGTGGAGGTCACGCCCGTCGCGTAGGCGCGCATCACCATCTCGACCGGCAAGGGCTCGCACTCCACGGCCACCATCACGTTGGGGTCGGGCACCTCGAGCACGTGGTTGGGGACGATCCCCTTCGTCTCCTCGAACCACCAGGCGGCGAGGCCGTTCAACACCTGACCTTTGAAGGGCAGGGTGCCGAGCACGCGATCGAAGGCGCTGATGCGGTCCGTGACCACGATGATGCGTCGGCCCTTCGCGCTGTAGTTGTCGCGCACTTTGCCTTCGTAGCGTTCGCCCGCGTCGGTAAAATTCGTGCCGAGGAGAGGTCGCTCGAGTCCGATCCTCGAGGTCGCGGCGTCCACACTCATGCCAGTACCTCCTGATGTTCCGCCAAGGCGCGATCGATGATGGTGTCCACATGGGCGAGCGCGTGGTCGAGGTCGAAGCAGGCGTCGAGTTCACCCAGATCGAGCTTCGCGCCCACCTCCGCGTCCGCCGCCAAGAGCTCGCGGAAATCGCCTTCGCCGTGGAAGGCCTTCATCGCGTTGCGTTGCACCAGCACATAGGCGGCTTGGCGTCCGAGGCCGTGGCCGACCAGCGCCAGGAGCACGCCCTCGCTGGCCCAGACGGCGCCGGTGCGATCGAGGTTCGCCTTCAGCCGCTCGGGATAGACGACCAGGCCCTCGACCACGCTGCGTGTGCGCTCGAGCATGAAGTCGAGCGTGGCCGCGGCGTCGGGCAAGAGCATGCGCTCCACGCTGGAGTGGCTGATGTCGCGCTCGTGCCACAGGGCGACGTCTTCCAGGCCAGGCGTGACGGCCGCTCGCACCACACGCGCGAGACCGCAGAGGTTCTCCGTCAACACGGGGTTGCGCTTGTGGGGCATGGCGCTCGAGCCCTTCTGGCCCTTGCTGAAGCGCTCCTCGGCCTCACCGACCTCCGTGCGCTGCCAGTGACGCACGTTGGTGGCGAAGCGCTCGATGCCCGCGGCCAGGAGCCCGAGGCTGCTGAGCCAGGCGGCGTGCCGGTCGCGCGCCACGATCTGCGTGGCCACGGTCTCGCCGCGCAGGCCCAGGCTGGTCAGGGCCTCGGCCTCGATCTCCGGCGTGAGGTGCGCGTAGCTGCCCACGGCGCCGGCGATCTTGCCCACGGCGATCTCCGCGCGCGCCGTCGCCAGCCTGCGTCGTCCACGCGCGAGCTCGGCGTAGTGGCCGGCCAGGATGAGCCCGAAGCTGACGGGTTCGGCGTGGATGCCGTGGGAGCGGCCGATGGCGGGCGTCTTGCGATGCTCCTCCACGCGCGCCGCCAGAGCCGAGAGCAGTGCGTCGACACCCTCGAGCAGCAGATCGGTCGCCTCGACCAAGGTCAACGCGAGCGACGTGTCGAGCACGTCGCTCGAGGTCATGCCGCGGTGCAGCCAGCGCGCCGGTTCGCCCGCCAGCTCCTCGACGTGGGTCAAGAACGCGATCACGTCGTGGCGCGTCTCGCGTTCGATCTCGTCGATGCGCGCTGGGTCCAGCCTGTCTCGCGTGGGTGCGACGGCGTCGGCGCTGCCCTCGGGGACGAGCCCCGCGTGCTCCATGGCGCGGCACGCGGCCAGCTCCACATCGAACCAAAGACGGTACTTGTGCGCGTCCGAGAAGAGCTCTCGGAAGCGCGCTCGGGAGTAGCGAGGAATCATGGCGCCGGGACGCTAACAGATGCCCCACGCCGGAGCCACGGGAGCCGGCCGACCCCAGCCGACCCCAGCCGACCCCATGCTCCCCATGCTCCGGCCGACCGGCCGACGGGGCTCGAGGGCCCGTCATCACCCATGGCGCTTCCGCCGGGGGCCCGCCTTCTGGCATAATGCTCATGATGATGAAGTCGAGCGTCCGCGAAGAGGTCCATGTCGTGCGCGAGGTGCTCGAGGGAGCGCTGCCGCCGGAGGTGTCCACGGCTGCGATGTTCGCGGCGCTCTCACGCTGGCAGGGTGGGGTCCCGAGCAACCTTCAGGATGTGCTCGACCTCTGTCATGGCCCGCTGC
>JAACVI010000422.1 GCA_009992505.1 Myxococcales bacterium | reverse complement strand
GGGACCGGCGAGGAGCGATCGATGACGCGGAGCAAGTTCTTGGGTTTCGGGCACTACGTGCCGACGAAGGTCGTGACCAACGACGATCTCGCGAAGCTCTTCGACACCAGCGACGAGTGGATTCAGCAGCGCACGGGCATCAAGGAGCGCCGCTTCATCGAACATTCGGGCATCGGCGCCAGCGATCTCGCGGTGCCCGCGGTGAAGATGGCCTGCGAGAACGCGGGCGTCGGCGTCGACTCGATCGACGCGATCATCTTCGCCACGCTCTCGCCCGACTTCAACTTCCCCGGCAGCGGATGTTTCCTGGGCGACAAGCTCGGCCTGCCCGGCGTCCCCGCCCTCGACGTCCGCAACCAATGCAGTGGGTTCCTCTACAGCCTGCAGATCGCGGACGCCTGGATCCGTTGCGGCATGTACCGACGCGTCGCCGTGGTCGGCGGCGAGGTGCACTCCACCGGGCTCGACTTCACGGACGCGGGTCGTGACGTGGCCGTGCTCTTCGGCGACGGCGCCGCCTGCGCGCTGCTCGGTCCGACGGAAGACGGAGAAGAGCCCGGCGTGCTGGACGTGGAGATCCACGCCGACGGCTCGGGCGCCAAGGAGCTTTGGCTCGAGGCGCCGGCCTCGGCCTACATGCCCCGGCTCACGAAGGAGATGATCGACGAGCGCAAGATCTGGCCCGCCATGAACGGCAAGCAGGTCTTTCGCTGGGCCACCAAGAAGATGCCCGAGGTCATGCTCTCCGTGCTCGAGCGCAACGGCCTGAGCATGTCCGACATCGATCTGCTCGTGCCCCACCAGGCGAACAAGCGCATCAACGAGTTCGTCTGCCAGAAGCTCGAGTTCCCGGCCGAGAAGGTCGTTCACAACATCGAGCGCTATGGCAACACCACCGCCGCGTCGATTCCCCTGGGGCTCAGCGAGGCCATCCAGCAGGGTCGCGTGTCGTCGGGTGACACCGTGCTCATGGCCGCCTTCGGATCCGGATTTACCTGGGGCGCTGCCCTCGTCCGTCTGTAAACTCGCCGCCCGTGGCCGAACCCCTCTCCATCCCGCCTCCGCGTCGTTCCACCGCGGATCGCGTCGCCATCGTCGTCAACGGCAACGCCAAGCAAGTCACGGACGAGCTGGTGGAGGTCCTCGATCAGCTGGTGCAGAGCGGCGACCTCTACGTCTCGCGTAGCCTCGAAGAGGGCCAGGAGATCGCCGAGACGATCGTCGAGCGCGGCTACCCGACGGTGCTCACGGGCGGTGGCGACGGAACCTTCGTGCAGGTCGTGACCTGGGTGAATCAGGCGGCCAAGAAGCGCGGGCTGCCGCTGCCACGCTTCGGCTTCCTGCGCCTGGGTACGGGCAACGCCCTGGCCTGGGTGGTGGGCGCTCAGAACATTCGCGGGCGAGGCGTGTTCGCGGACCTCGGGCGGCTGCGCAAGGAGGGCGGCAGTCGACAACTTCGATTGCTCGAAGTCGAAGGGCTGCTCACGCCCTTCGCCGGCACGGGCACGGACGCCATCGTGCTCTCCCATTTCGAGGGCGTGAAAGCGATCTTCGCGCGCACGCCCGTGCTCAAGCGCTTCGCCACCGGCGGCGCCGCCTACGCCACGGCCATCGTCACGCGCAGCATCCCGGATCAGATCGCGCGGCCCAGTCGTAAGGTGCGCATCGTGAACGAGGGCGAGGACACGCGTCGCATCGGCCCCGACGGTCAGCCCACGGGCAGTCTGGTGCGTCGGGGTGAGGTCATCTACGAGGGCCCCTCGCGCATGGTGATCTTCTCGACCATCCCCTACTGGGGCTTCGGCGCGCGCATCTTCCCCTTCGCGGCGGATCGCGAGGACCGCTTCCAGCTCCGCGTCGTGGACGTCGGGCCGCTGATGCTCGCGAGTCACGTGCGCGCCATCTGGAAGGGCACGTACACGCACCCCGGGATCCACGACTTCCTGGTCGACCACATCTCCGTGCACTACGAGCAGCCCATGCCACTGCAGGTCGGTGGCGACCTCATCGGCGAACGCAGCGACTACGACGCGAGGCTGTATCCGGAGCCCATCCGCGTCGTGGACTACTACGGACCGCCGCCCGTCGACTGACGTC
>JAACVI010000421.1 GCA_009992505.1 Myxococcales bacterium | reverse complement strand
TTCCAGGTGCGCTTCGACGGTGGCGCGCTCATCCCACGCGACTCGAGCCACGGCCGCGGCTGGGACTACGACGCCGCCACCAACACCGTGACCTTTTACGGCAGCGAGTGCACCGCCGTGCAGTCGGGCAGCGTCACGGACGTGCAGATCGACTTCGGCTGCCCCGGTCCGCTGATCTGAGGCCGAGCTTCGGAGGTCCATGCGGTAGCAGGCCGTTCGCCAAACCGAACGCGAAGGCTGTGCGAGCGCGACGCGGCCGGATCGACGAGCGCGCTACTGCAGTTGCTCGTAGATGACGCTGATCCCTTCCGGCAGAAAGATCATGTCATCGAGAGCTACGCTGCGCTTGACGAGCTGCGCCGCCAGTTGGTGGTCCCCCGTGGTCCCCCATACGAAGGCGGCACACGCCCTCATACGCCAGGCGTTGCGCCTCGTGGCTCTCCTTGAGCGCCGGGCCACTCTCCATCTCCCGGAGACGCGCGAGGGCGTCACTCACCCGGTCCATGCTCATGAGAATCTCGATCATGGTGAACTGAGTGGGCGGATTGACGTCGAGCGCGAGCGCGCGTTCGGCCGCGCTCAGGGCATCCGGCTACCGCTTCAATGAACACAGGACATCCGCGATTGCTCGATGCACGGGCGCCTCGTCCGGGAGCGCCTCGCACAGCGTCATCAGATCGGCGAGCGCGCCTTCATCGTCGTCGCCGGCCTTCCGCAACGAGCGGTCCCACAGCGCCTTGTACGGAGGTTGCTGCAGTCGCTCGGTCTTCTTCTCCCGACGCGCCTGCTCGAGGACGACGTCCAGGCCCTGGAGACGCGCTGCGACGGCCTGCACTTCCGCCCCCCCGGACCCACGCCACCGCAGGTGGCTGCGCGCCCTCGAGCATCAGGACCAGCAGCCCGTCGTTGTCAGTTCAGACCGCGAAGCCGAGCTCGCTACTCGCAGGGCGGGAACTGAGACGCGCCGACGGCGTCCGCGTCGTCGAGCACCGGGATGCCCGTGTCGGTGACCACGTTCCCGAACACGTCGGTCACCCGAAAGGTGAGCGGCCCCACGCCCATGCCTGCTGGCTCGACGAAGAAGTTGTAGTTCTCGCGCGCGACCTCGACGAAGCTCCCATCGCCCGCTTGGTACTCGAAGCGTGCGATCCCGTTTCGGTGGTTTCGGACCTGCACCGCGGTCCACCATTGGCTGCTGCCATCTTTGAAGTGGTAGATGAGCGGCCCGGACACCTCGCAGCTCTCGTAGGCCCAAGCAATGGGCACCCGGCCCAGGGAGACGGCGGCTAACTGTTCGAAGGCGCTCGGGCTGAGATCGATGTCGCCAGGTGCACACTCAGGGCAGCGGTCGACGATGCGGATGTTGATCGTGCCCTCGGGACCGGTCACGCGAGCGCAGGTCCCGCACGCAGCTGAGCCCGCGTAATCCGTTTGGTTCATCGCGCCGACCATCAAGTCATCGGGAGTCGCCGGGAAGCTGCAGTTGCCAGACCCGTCCGCGAAATCGTAGTACGTCGCCTCGCCGGAGTGCATCTCGGGCATCGCACATGCCACCGGAGGCCCCGCGTCGCCGGCGACACCCGCGTCCATGCCGCCGCCCGTGTCCACCATGCCGCCGTCCGCGCCGGGCATTGCGCTGTCCTCGCTCGGCATGCCGCCGTCCGAGGCTGAGCTGTCGTCGCCGCAGCCGACCAGCGACGCGCCCATCACAAGGGTCATCAAGCCTCGAGGCGGCGCTGGACATCAACTGGAACGACCCCGAGCAGAAGGACGCTGCGCTCGAGAAGCTCGTCGAGCAGGTGACCCATCTCAACGAGTGGTTGGAGAGCGAGCGACTGGCCATGGAGGAGCCACTACGGCCGTACATCGAGGCGGTGGCGCAGGTGCAGCAGCAAGACCTCGAGTGCAACGACGAGGGGAAGATGTGTATTCGGCAGGGCGTCGCCGAAGACCGTCGCATCTCGATCGAGGACGCGGAGATGCGCCACGACCCCAAGACCAAGACCCGGGCTGCTCGAGGATGGACCGCCGCCCTCAATCAGTTCGCCATCTATTTCGAGGGAAGGCTTCCCGCCTGACCTAAACGGGCGCCGAGCCCGTACACGAAA
>JAACVI010000420.1 GCA_009992505.1 Myxococcales bacterium | reverse complement strand
CCGCGGAGGCGTCACGACAGGAGAAGTCGCCGCAGTCGGTGAAGCCGTCGCCGTCGTCGTCGAGGCCGTTGGTGCAGCTCGCATAGCTCGCTTCGCAGATCGCTCGCACGGCGTCGTCCGTGGACTGGGAGCAGGAGAAGTCGTTGCAGTCGGTGAAGCCGTTGCCATCGTTGTCGATGCCATCGGTGCAGGCCGCGAGCGTGGTCTCGGCGTGGGCGGCGCAGTAGTCCAGGATCGCCGTGTCGGTGGACCGGGAGCAGGAGAAGTCGCCGCAGTCGATGAAGCCGTTGCCGTCGTTGTCGACGCCGTCGGAGCAGGCTGCGAGGGTCATCTCGGCGTTGGCAGCGCAGTACGCGAGGACCGTCGCATCCGACGAGCGCGAGCAGGAGAAGTCGCCGCAGTCGGTGTAGCCGTTGCCATCGTTGTCGCGACCGTCCGAGCACTCCGCGAGCGACATCTCCGGCCCGAAGCAGCCGGAGGCAGCCGCGCAGTCGGGATCCGCGCAGTCGGTCATTCCGTCGTGGTCGTTGTCGAGCATGTCATCGCACTTCACCTCGTGCGGGCACGTCGGTTCGCTCGCGCAGTCGGGATCCGCGCAGTCGACGAGGCCGTCGAGGTCGTCGTCTTGCCCATCGGTGCAGGAGAACTCGCTGTCGCAGACGGTGACGAAGGTGCTGTTGCGGCAGGTGAAGTCCGCGCAGTCCGCGAAGCCGTTGCCGTCGTCATCGATGCCGTTGCGGCACAACGCATCGGAGGCTTCGGTCACGCAGCAGAGCTCCATGATCCCCTGACAGTCGCGGTCGCCGCAATCGAACTGTCCATCGCCGTCGTTGTCCAGCAGATCACTGCAGCGCTCGGGCGTGTCCTCCGACTCGTCGACGGGGGTGTTCGGGATGACCTCGCCGCAGAAGTTGCGCCGGATGCAGTCCGTGTCCTGACAGTCGACGCGGCCGTCGCCATCGTTGTCGCGTCCGTCGGTACAGGAGAGCAGGTCCGTCTCGTAGCCCAGGGGCGGACCCTCGGGCACGGGCGTGAAACAGCCGGACACGGCGACAGCCAGCCACAGCGTCGCGAGCGTCGGTCGCAGATGGTTGGCGAGGATCATGGCTGCCAGTTCCTGCCGCGGAAACACTCCGCGCGATTCGGGCCGTAGCGTCGGTCGAACGCCGCATAGACCATGCATGAGCCCTGCACGCTGCGCGTCTGGCCGAGCTCCCCGCTAGCCTTCGCCTGCGCCAGGATCGGCTCGACCGCCGCGCGCACCTCCGGTGTGGTGTACTCCGGAAGCGCTCCGAGCCGGGCGTAGCGATCCACGAGTTCTACCAAGAGCAGGTTCGGCACGTCCGCGAGCACCTCGCCCAGTCCGGGGCGCGCTCGCAGGTCGCGCGCGAACTCGTAGACGCGCTGGGCGTCCGAGCGGATCTCGGTGCTACAGACCCGCTGGCACTCGTGGTAGACGTCGTGGTGCTCCCACTTCTCCGTGTGGCCGTCGCGCGTCGAGACCAAGCGGTTGTAGTTGTGCGCGCGCCCGGGATCTTCGGCGGCCGAGTGCAACGACGTGATGATGAAGGCGGGGACACCGTGCGCCCACATGCCTCGATGGTGACGGATGGCGTCCTGCTGCGCGCGCAGGATGTACATGGACGACGGGGTGTCGTCGATGTTCATGGCGTGGGCGAAGCCCTGTCGCACCTGGCTCACGATCAGATCCGGGCAATCGACGAGCACGCGTCCATAGGTGTCGTGGCTGCCGTCGGTGGTGCAATGCCAGACGCCGCGCCGGCCGTTGTACGTGGCCTTCTTGGCGATCAGCCAGAGCTCGAAGGCGTTCCAGCTGCCCCAGGAGTGGGTGGCGCCGTAGCTCTCGAGCGTGTTGAAGCCGGCGAGGCGTGAGTTCGCGCCGGTGTACGGGCCTTCCAACATCCGGAAGCTGTCGCCATCGCTGAAGAACACCGCGATGGGGTGGCCGTTGAGGAAGACACGCGTCCGGGCCTCGGACGCCAGCACGGAGGAGAGCTGCGTCGCCAGGACGAGCGCGCAGGCGGCGAGGAGGACAATCTGCTTGGACGTGGACACGGAACACGGACAATCGTCCCCCAAACGGCGACTGTCAATGCCGC
>JAACVI010000419.1 GCA_009992505.1 Myxococcales bacterium | reverse complement strand
TCACGACCGCGGAAACACCTGGATCTATGTGGGTGCGGGAGTCGGTGCCGCGGTCGTCGTGGGCGTGCTCGTGGCCGTGCTCATCGCCACCAGCGGCGGCAGCAAGTCGCCCTATGGCGGCGGCAACTGGGGCACGCTGCAGGTACAGTAGGTTCCTCGCCCCGCGCTCCAGGTCGGACCCTGCCCAGCCGCGGATGCCGTCGCGGGCGGCCGCGTCGAGGTGGCCGCGCTTCGCTTCGGGCGGGTAGTGCGCTCGGCGAGCGCGAGCGGTCAGAACCCGGGGTTGTTCACGAAGGGAGTGACGACCGTACGGCCATTCATCGTGGTGGTGGAGACCATCGTGTCCTGCTCCAGCGCGGCGGGCTCCATGTCCGCGGGCGTTCGGTGGCCCATCGCGCTCGAGCCTGTGTCGGTCGTCGTCGCGTGGCGATGGGTGGACGTGTGCTCCGGCTCGTCCGCTGTCTGGGCGCTCACGTGGGCGGGCTCCTCGACAACAGCGGGCTCGTGGACCGCGACGGGCTCATCCGGCGGCGCGGCAACGGACGCATCCACCGCTGCGGGCGCCACGGGTGTGGCGATGCCTGGCGGGACCGTCTCTTGGACAGGGACGTCGAGCACGTCAGGGGTCGGAGGCGTGACCACGGGCGGCGGGTTCGAGACGCTGGAGGTCTCGGGAGGAGCGAAGAGCGCTCGCCCGCCGAAGAAGCCACCAAGAAGGATGGCGGCGAGAGCCGCGATGGCGATGACGACGGTGCGACCTCGGCCCTTGGGGGACACGACCGGCGTGGCACCCGTTGGTTCTCCGTCGACGGACGGCGGAGCCGCGAAGGCGCCTGCTCCTGCTTGTCGGGGCCGACTCGGAGCCGCGGCGCGCGGAGCTCTGGTGGCGGCGGGGCTCTCCAGGTCGGCAGCGTCGAGCGTCAGCGTGCGCAGCACCTCTTCTTCGTCGATGGAGCCGTGGCTGCGCGGCTCGATCACGCCCGACACGCTCTCGGGGATGGACGCGCGCTCGCGCTGGATCTCGTCGCTCATGACCGTGGCCATGAG
This sequence comes from Myxococcales bacterium, assembly GCA_009992505.1. GTDB lineage: Bacteria > Myxococcota_A > Polyangia > Polyangiales > Houyiibacteriaceae > JAADHO01. The sequence continues at coordinate 1,080 of JAACVI010000419.1, read as the reverse complement.
ATCGGCGAGGTGCGAGGCGTCCATGGCCAGCGCGCGCGGAACGGCATCGGCCAGGGCGCGGCGGAAGGCGCGACAGTCGGGGTAGCGATCGTCGGCGTTGGGCGCGAGCGCCTTGAGCACGACGGCGTCCAGGGCCGGCGGGATCCCCGGCGCGAGCTCGCTGGGTGCCCTGACCTGCGGATCGCGCACCATGTCGAGCAGCTCGAGATCGTTCGAGGACTTGAAGAGCCGACGCATGGTCAGCATCTCCCAGAGCACGATGCCCAGGGCGTAGATGTCGGTGCGGCGGTCGACGGCCAGGCCCTTGGCCTGCTCGGGCGACATGTAGGCGAACTTGCCCTTCAGGGTGCCCGCGGTGGTCTGGGCCGAGCGCTCGCGTGCCTTGGCGACGCCGAAGTCGATCACCTTCACATGGCCCTTGAAGGCGATCAGCACGTTCTCGGGCGTGACGTCGCGGTGGACCACGCCGAGCAGGCGACCGTCTTCGGCGGTGGTCTCGTGGGCAGCGTGCAGACCGTCGGCGACGGCCACGGCGATGCTGACGGCGAGCTCCGGGAGCATGCGTCGGCGGGCCTTGGCCAGCGCCTTCAAGAGCTGCGCGAGGGAGCCGCCGTGGACGTACTCCATCACGATGTAATAGGTGCCCTCGGTCTCGCCCAGCTCCTCGACGTGCACCACGTTGGGGTGGTGGATGCGCGCGGAGAGCATGGCCTCGTCCACGAACATCTGGACGAAGCGGTCATCCTCGGCGAGGTGACCGTGTACGAGCTTGATCGCGACGTGCTTGGCGAATCCGGCAGCGCCTCGACGACGCGCGAGGAAAAGCGTCGCCATGCCGCCCGACTTGAGCTGGGCGATCACCTCGTACTGATCGATCTGGTCTCCGGGCTTGAACACGTTTTCTCTCCCGAGCATAGCCGAGCGCGACGAAAACACGAACTGGCACTCTCGAATCCGCGATGCATGAAGGAGAACCGGCCCGAGCGCAAGACTTGGCCGTTCTCGCTTCGAAATTCTGATCAGGGCAGTCCGCGAACGCTCCTGGGTACGGTCGACGGCGCGAGGCTTCCGCTGCCCAGC
>JAACVI010000225.1 GCA_009992505.1 Myxococcales bacterium | reverse complement strand
GCTGGCGCTTGGCGTGGTCGAAGGTCTCCGCGGGGTGAACGAGCCTCGCGGAGCGCCGTGAGCGCACCTCACAGAAGACGAGCAGTCCGCCGAGCTGGGCGATGATGTCCAGCTCGAGCCTCCCGACCCGGACGTTGCGCGCCACGATCCGGTATCGGCGCCGCTCGAGCCAGGCCGTCACAGCCTCTTCGCCCAGTCTCCCCGTCTCCTGCCGCCGGTCGCGCGGCTTGCGATCGGGCTCGTCGCCTCCAGTCCGCCGTTCTCCTCCGGCCACGTGCGACGCTACCTCTCGGCCTCAGATCGTCCGCAGCGGAGTCGTCCGCCGAGCACTCGTTACTCGACGGTGTCCGTCTTCACGCAGTAGCTGCCGCGGATGCCATCGCCGCCGAGCTGAAGCACGGGGGCGCAGGTGTAGCCGCCGGGGCAGCCACAGGTGGGCGTGTTGGAGCCGGCCGGCGCGTCGCAGCGGCAGGTGCAGTACACACGCTGCTCGACGTCGACGGGCGACGGGCAGCTCGGATCCGTGAGCGGATCGCAGTTGGGATCGCTGGTGTCGCCAGCCAGGTGATACACCATGCAAACGCGCGTCCGACACTGGACGGAGCTGGTCTCCAGATACGCCTCGGAGGCGTTGAAGCCGCCCGACGGAACGTTCTCTGGATCGCAGGGGTCACCCACGCTGCTCGACGCACAGCCGGACGCGAGCGTCGGCAGAGCGAGGAGGGAGGCAAGAGCTACGAGGTGGATTACACGCTGCATGTCGTTCACCATGAGGTTCCAAAAAGAGTCGGTGGCGCGGGCCAAGAACCGAGCAGTTTGAGTGAGCATCCCTGAGATGGGCACCCCTCGAGCGGGGTCCAAAGAACTTCCCACCAGAGGGTTCTACTCGATGTCGATCCCAACTCGGGGAATTTCCACGACGCGCGAACCTACTCAGGGCCGTGCCCGGGTGTCAAGCCAGAGCGTTCAACTTCGGTTCGTGGCGTGGCCTTCTCGAGGGCGCCGTGGGCCCGGCTCCAGAGGACGCTTGACATTCCCGCACAGGCCTCCCTATTATCGCGGCTAAATTGGGTCGCAAGCTATCGTTTTTCTTGAGTTTTCCTGGCAGCGCCGAGCATTCCTGGCGCGCGGATCGAGCCCTCACGGCCGCCAATCCGATGCCCGCCACCCCCAAGTGACGACTTCTTCCATATTCACTTGCCTCCCAATCACGGTCTTCCAGTAGTCGCGGTCTTCCGCAGTCACCAGCCGCCAGAAGTGACCATGTTTTCAGTCACCATGTCTCCAGTTTCTTCCGACACGATGCCTTCAGACACGATGGGCGACAGCCCCATGAGGAGTCAGACCATGAGCCGCAACCATCTTCCGATGACGGTTCTCTTTTCCCAACTCTTCAGGAGTTCCTTCGCCCCGATCGGGCTTTTCGCCATCGCTGCCGGACTCCTGGTGAGCGCGCTGCTCGCACCGGCGAGCGCGAGCGCGCAGGACATGGACTTCAGCATCGACGAGACGGGGCAGCCTCCCGCGCCTCCCGCCGAGGGTCCGCCGTCCGAGGCTCTGGCGAACGCGCTCCGGCTCTACCAGCAGGAGAACTACCCGGCGGCCGCCGTGCAGTTCCAGCGCGTGGTCGAGGGCGAGAGCCAGGACGCGCCGGCGAATGTGCAGAAGGCGCAGTTCTTCCTGGGCAAGTGCCTCTACCACCTGCACTACTACCAGTCCGCGCTCGCGCTCTTCGACGAGATCGGTCAGCAGGGACAGGGCCACCTCTACTTCGCCCAGACCCTGCAATGGCTGGCCCAGCTCGCCTCGCAGCTGCCCGAGCCGGCCGGCATCATCGAGAAGGTCGGTCGCTACGGCGTCGACCAGCTCGATCAGTTCAACACGGCCGAGACGAGTGAGCTCTTCAACCAGCTCGTCTACATGATGGGCCGCTTCAAGTACGGGCAGGGCGAGTTCCAGCAAGCCATCGACCTCTTCGGCCGCGTCGAGACCGGCTCGAACTTCTACGTCAAGGCCAAGTTCTTCGAGGGAATCGCCTACATTCGCATGCGCCAGGCGCGTCCCGCGATCGCGGCCTTCCGCGCCATCGTCGATGGCATCGAGTCCGGCGACATCTCGGGTGTGGAAGACGAAGGTCGCATGCAGAACCTCGCCTGGATCTCCCTCGCGCGCGTCTATTACACGGCCGCGAACCACACGGACAGCGAGACGGGCGAACGCAGTATCGACGGTCGAATCCTCGGTCAGGCGGTCGAGGCCTGGAGCCAGGTCGATCAGGGCAGCGAGTATTGGCTCGACGGCCTGTTCGAGTCCTCCTGGGCCTTCTTCCTCGCGGACGAGTACTCGCGCGCCTTGGGCAACATCCACACCCTCTTCTCGCCCTATTTCGCCGACTCCTACTACCCGGAGGCGCTGGTCCTCAAGGGCGTGACCTTCTTCGTAAACTGCCAGGTCGAGAACGCCCAGGCGATGGTCGGTCAGTTCCACGAGCGCTACGATCCCGTCCGCACGGAGCTCGAGCAGACCCTGGGGAGCTTCCAGGACAACACGCAGTTCTTCGAGTTCCTCAAGCGCGTGCGCTCCGGCGAGGCGAACCTCTCGCCACAGATTCGCGGCATCGTGTCCACCGCCCTGTCCGATCGCACGTTGCTCCGAAACCTCGAATACGTGGAGCTGCTGGATTCCGAAGAGGCGCGCCTCGCGCAGGATCCCGCGGAGTTCCGCAACTCGTCCCTGGGTGCCCGCATCCTGCAGGACATCGCGGTCGCCAAGAGCTTCGCCGTCGACCAGACAGGTGATCTCGCGCGCGGTCGCTACACGCGCCTGATCGACGAGCTTCAGGATCTCTCGAACCAGGTCGACACTCTCGAACTGGAGATCGCGACCTTCCAGCGCGGCACGCTCGACCAGGAGACGCAGCAGCAGATGACGGCTGCGCGCCGCACCGGCCGCGGCGACGTGCAGGTCGACGAGGAGCACCAGCTCTGGCCCTTCAACGGGGAGTACTGGCGCGATGAGCTGGGCTTCTACCGCCAGCAAGTCACGAACCAGTGTGGGAGGTGAGGAAGATGGGAAGCAGACGATTCTCGTTGCGCGATCTGCTGAGCACGCTGAGCGTGCTCATGATCATCTGCCTCGGCAGCGCCTCGGTCGCCGACGCTCAGCGCCGTCATCGAGGCCGCCGGGCGCGCCCGGCACATCGCCAGGCCGCGCCGGCCACGCCGGCCGCGGACGACGACGCGGACGACGACGCGGACGACGACGCGGACCAGCCCGCCACGGCGGCCGCGGGCCAACGTGGAGCGAGCGCGCCAGCCGTCGACAACGGCGTCTGCATCTCGCCGCGCGCCAGCCAGTCGGTGGCCCAGTGCCCGAGCAACGCTCCTGCTCACGCAGCCGCGTCCACGGGCACGGCACCCGCGTCCCATCTGCGGACCGCGGAGGTGCAGACCAAGGAGACCAAGAAGCAAGGGCCGACCGGACCCTCGATCACGATCGACTCGAGCACGGCGCAGAACCGCGAGCAGACCCAAGCCCGCGCGTTCACCATCCTCCAGCGCGAGGTGCAGATTCTCCGTCGTCTGGTGCAGAACACCCGGGCGAACAACCCGCAGCGCCCGGACATCCTCCTGCGCCTCGCGGAGACCTACTTCGAGATGCAGCAGTCGCTCACCGCGCGGGTGCGCTCCTTCGACGATCCGATCTATCAAGCCTGCCGCGTCCAGAAGAACGCGCAGAACTGCACGCAGGCGCGTGGCAGTCAGCGGACGGCCCAGGCCGCGCTCGACGAGTCGCGCCAGCAGGCGATCCAGACCTACGCCATCTTGGTGCGTGACCATCCGGACTATCGGCGCATGGACGAGGTGCTCTTCTCGCTGGCGTTCGCCCTGGACGAGCTGCAGCAGCGCGACCGCGCCCGGCAGGTCTATCACCGCCTGATCAAGGGCTATCCCCAGAGCCGGTTCATCCCGAACGCCTACCTCTCCTTCGCCGAGTTCTTCTTCCAAGACGGCGACATGGCAGCGGCGCAGCGCTTCTACGAAAAAGTCACGGAGTTCCCACCGGAGCAGAACCGTGTCTACGGCTACGCGCTCTACAAGACCGCGTGGGCAGCCTACAACCAACAGGACTTCCGCGGCGCCCTGCAGAAATTCGTCGAAGTGGTCGAATTCGCGACCCAGAATCCTGACGCCACGGACGCGGCCAACCTGGCGCGACAAGCGCGGCGAGAATTGATTCTACCTTACGCGCAAGTCGGTACACCCGGCCGAGCGCTCGAGTTCTTCAGACGCTACGCAAGCAATGACGCCGAAGCCATCGAGATGCTCGAACATCTCGGCGAACTCTACTTCGACACAGGTCAATGGCCGGAGGCGATCGGCGTCTACCACAGCCTGATGAGCGAGAACGCGAACAGCGACAAGCTCTGTTACTGGCAGGCACGCGTCACCAACGCGGTGATCTCGTCGCGACCCAAGGCAGAGCAGAGCCGCGAGCTCCAACGCCTGGTCGACGTCTATGACGCCTACACCGCCGCAAGCGGGCATGCCGCCGACGCGCTACTTCAATGCAAGGCCGAGACGGCGCAGACCTTGGCCTGGTTGGCCACGGCTTGGCACCGAGAGGCGATCGGCACGGACACCCAGCCGGGTACCAACGATCGCGGCACGATGACTCTGGCGTCGGGGCTCTATCAGCTCCTGCTCTCGAAGTTCCCCGACATGGGCGACCTCGAGTATCCGGACATCGACAGGCGCGATTGGCCCACGGCCTACAAGGTCTCCTACTACTACGCGGAGCTCTTGTGGAAGATGGAGGACTGGGCCCGATGTGGACCTGCCTACGACACCGTCGTGGAGATGAATCCGCAGGGCGAGTTCACCTCGGACGCCGCCTACGCTTCGGTGATTTGCTACAACAACCTGTACCAGCAGCAGTACCAGGGGCGGGAGCGGGACGTCCGTGGCAGTGCTTCGTCGGGCAGACGCGGTCGACGCGGTCGGCGAGCCGCCGAGCCTGAAGATCCGCAGGCGCAGTACCGTCAGCGTGAGTTCACCGCGCTCGAGGAGGGCATGATCAATGCCTTCCGTCGCTACCGCTGCTTCGTGCCGGACAGCGAGGATCTCGCGACGATCAAGTATCGCGAGGCTCGCATCTACTACGAGTCGAACCACTACGAGGAGGCCGCCGTCCTGTTCCGCGACATCGCGCTTAACAACACGGACAGCGATCTCGCCGAGTACGCGGCGAACCTCTACCTCGATTCCTTGAACGTGATGGGCGCCATGCGCGAACCCCATCGCTTGAGCTGCATCCTCGAGATCAAGGACAACATCGAGCCGCTCTTCGCCGCCTACTGTTCCACGGCTGAGAAACTCGCGGATCACGAGACGCTGTGCGGCACGCTGCAACAGCTTCGATGTGACGTGCTTCGAAAGGAGGCGGAGGGCCTCCAGGAGCAGCAGAACTACAAGCGCGCGGCTTCGACCTACGTGCGCATCTTCCGCCGCTTCCAGGAGTGCGGACGTCTCGACGAGGTGCTCTACAACGCGGCGCTCAACTTCGAGGCGGCTCATCTCCTCGGTCGCGCGATCCAGGTGCGCAAGGTGCTCATCACGCGCTACGCGGACAGCGAGTGGGCCAAACGCGCCGTCTACCTGGTGGGCGCGAACTTCCACGCCTTGGCCTTCTATGAACAGGCGGCGGACTACTACGAGCAGTTCGCTCGCCGCTTCCCCGGCGAGGACGGCCACGGTTGCACCGACGCCGAACGCGAAGGCGGCACCTGCGCCATCGCCTCCGAGGCGCTTCAGAACGCCGTCTTCTTCCGGCTGGGGTTGAACCAGCCGGACAAGGCAGAGGCGGACGTCGCGCTCTTCGCTCGCAACTACAAGCGCTCTCTGCCGCGTCAGACCTCCGAGGTCGTCTTCGCTCTCGGATCCATCTACGAGCGCGCGGAGAGCTGGTCGAGGGTGATCGACCACTACAAGCGCTACCTGCGCGACTACCGTCGCACGGCGATGCCGCACCAGCTGATCAGCGCCAACCTGAAGATCGCCATGGCCTACTGGAGCCTGGATCGGAAGGACGACGCCAAGCGCTTCTTCGAAGCCGCGGCCCACGCTTGGGAGGGAACTCCCGAGGCCATCAACGCCCTCGATGGCACCCAGGGAGAGAAGGTCGCCTGGCTTCGAGAGGCGGTCGATTCGACGGCGCAGTCGCTCTTCTACTTGGCCGAGTACAAATTCGCGGAGTTCCAGACCATTCACTTCCCGCGCTATAGCGGCGGTCGAAGCCTCGACCGGGTGAACCAGTGGGCGCAGACCGAGTTCATGGCTTGGATCCAGGCCAAGCAGACTGCGCTGCAGGCCACGGAAACCGAGTACAACAAGGTCGCGGCGCTGCGCGTGCCCGTCACGGACGCTGTGACCTTGGAGTCGCCCCCGTGGCAGATCGCTGCCGCGGCACGCATCGGCCAGATGTACATCAGCATCATCGATGCCGTGCAGGACGCGCCTGTCCCGGAGGAGATCGAGGCGGACCCGGAGCTCTACGACATCTACGTAGACGCCTTCGATGGTCCGCTCGAGCCAGTCCGGGTTCAGGCCATCAGCAAGTTCGAATTCTGTCTGCGGACAGCCACGAACGTGCGTTGGTTCAACGAGTACTCGACCATCTGCGAGAGCGAGCTGAACCGACTCAACCCGAGGCAGTACCCGGTCGCCGCAGAGCTGCGCGGTGCGCCGAGCTACATGAACGCGCCCTTGGGTGATCCTGGCGCCGTCGAACTGAGCACAGGCGATGACGAGGACACGGAGCCGGCCACAGATGCCGCAAGCCCTGCCGGAGGTGCGTCATGAAGAAGTTCATCCATAGCCCCTTGGCAACGCAGCGAGGTGCCCTCGGAGCGTCCTTGGCCATCGCCTTCTTCGGTCTCACGGCCTGCGGAGGTGGCTCCGGAGGCTCGGGTGGCGGGAGCACGACCCCCCCAGCGACCGACGCCAGCGGCCGTGCCATTCACACGGCCGGTGGTGAGGGCGTGACCGAGGAGGCGCACGACCGCTGGACCGCCGGCGTCGCGGCCTTCAACGGCTACGAGACCCGCGGCTGGAACCAGCAGGCGTGCGACGACTCGATCTCGCATTTCGAGCAGGCCAACGAGGCTCAAGGCGGACACTTCGCCGAGGCTCTCTACATGGCGGGGCTCAGCGCCGATCGCTGTCACGACACCGACAAGTCCCGTCGCTACTACAACCAGGCCCTGCAGGCGAACGCCCAGCTGTGCCGAGCTCGGGTGGCCATCGGGCTGCTCGATCTGCAGAGCGGCAACACGGCGGGCGCCCAGGGTGCCTTCCAACGCGCCATTCACGACGATCCCCAGTGCACCTCGGGCTACGTGAACCTGGCCATCGTGCAGAGGCGGGCTGGCGGTGCGGCCAACCTCGCCGAGGCGTTGAGCAATCTGCGCCGCGGGTTGGCCATCGACTCGAGCTACCTGCCCGCGTTCAGCGAGATGGCGCTGCTCTATCTGGATCAGGCGCGGACGAACGATCGCCAAGTGCGCCAGTCCTCCCTCGATCTGGCGGAGGTCGTTTGCCGCCAGGCCCAGCTGATCAACCACGACTACGCGCCCATCTACAACACCTGGGGGCTAGCGAAGATGCGCAAGGGCGACATCATCGAGGCCCTTCGGCTCTTCGAGCGTGCCGTCGCCTTGGACGACAACATGTTCGAGGCGCACATGAACTTCGCCGAGATCACCTTGAGCTTCCGTGGCTACGAGGATGCACGGCGATCCTTCGCGCGCGCCGTGGCGCTGCGGCCCACGGACTACGACGCCGTGATCGGGCTCGGGGCGGCGCAGCGTGGACTCGAGCATTACGACCAAGCGCAGGCGCATTACGAGCACGCCATCGAGCTCGACGGGAACCGTCCCGAGGCCTACTTCAACCTCGGCGTGCTCTTTCACAACTACCTGAGCGGCGCGGAGCCCGATCTGCTGCGCGCCAAGGGCTACTTCGACCAGTTCGTGGCCAAGGCGGGCAATCACACCCGCTACGCCGATGCACTGGAACAGGTCACCCACCATTGCCGTGAGGAGAGGTCCCAGCACGGCACCGCCGCCCAGCGTCGTCGGCGTGCTGCGCGGGCCAACGCCTGTCGTCCAGGTCGCCTGCAGATCATCCAGCAGACGATCGACGCTCTCCGCGAGGGCGAGCAGATGCAGCGCGAGGCCGAGCAGATGCAGCGCGAGGCCGACGCCCAGCAACGACAACAAGCGCAGCCCGCTCCCGGGGGCGGGACCGCTCCGGCACCCCAGGGCAACTAGCCCCATGGGTCAGCGCATGGCCACGTCGTGGCCCTGCGGCGACCTCCTCGAGTGCGAACTTTCTTACATCACCGTGCGATAGTCGTACTCCTCGTGGGGGCGGCGTTGACCACGGCCCAGCCGTGACGCTATTCTTTCGACCCGACAGTTCGGCCGCCAAGAGGTTCGAGATGACCAAGCCAATGACGAAGACGATGATCCTGCTCTCGCTGACCGCGGGCATGGCCCTACCGCTCGCGCCGAGCTTCGCCTCCGCGCAGGACACGGCTGGAACGGCCGGCAGCGGGGGTGGGGGCGGCGACGCCACCACCTATGACTTCGAGGACGATGTCGTCTCGGGCGATCTGGTCAGGCCGGACGGCGAGATGCTGAACGTCCGTCGCCGGGGACAGCGCGCCTCGCTGATCCGTATTCGCGAACACTTCATCCCCGAGATGCTCAAGTCCGTCGAGGACCTCTGAGCGAGTCGCCCTGGGCCGGGTCTTCCTGGGACCTGGCTGCCCGGTCTACCTCGGGCCTGGTCTACGTTAGCCTGGTCAAAGTCGAGCCGCTGCTTTTGTAATCCGAGAGCGGAACCTGCGGCCGTCCCTGGTGTCTGTCCTAGCGCTGGCTCGATGGCGAGTCATCCACCCCTGAGATTCTTTGAGGCGCGCCACGTCGAAGTGGCCGCCAGCAGTCGAGGCGATCGTGAGCAACAAGATCCCGATGACATTCCGCATCTACTCCGGCGGGGAGTTGATTCGTACGGAAGAACTCGAGCAGGACATCATCAAGGTGGGCAAGCTGCCTTCCAGTCACTTGCGCATCGACGACGACAACGTCTCTCGTATGCACGCGGTGATCGAGGTCAGCGGCCCCGACGAGATCTTCATCATCGACCTGGGCTCGGCCTCGGGCACGGTGGTCAACGGCAAGAAGGTCAACAAGTGCAAGCTCGAGAACGGCGATGAGATCCTGCTCGGTGATACCCGAGTAGAGGTCGAGATCGGCGCCGCCGTAGCGGAGGACGACGCAGCGGCTGGGGGCGGTGTGGCCGCGGTGGCGATGCCGTCGGCTCCGCCCGCGCCGATGCCCGCACCCGTGGTGAAGCCCGCCATCCCGAATCCCTTCGCCGCGGGCGCCGCGCTGCCCAACCCCTTCGCGGCTCCGGCTGCTGCGGTGAGCGCCGCGCCGGTCGACCCCGACCAGGTGCAGTACGGCATCGTCGCCAGCGGACCGCCTGTCTCCCCGGAGGAGGTCGAGACGACCGAGCAGGCCGTCGAGGTCGTCGTCATGTGGGGCGACAAGAGCGTCCTGAACGTCGACCACCTCTCCCCCGCACGCAGCTACTACGTGGGCGAAGCGGTGGGCAAGGAGCAGGTCGACTACTTCCTCGGCGAAGAGGCCCTGGGAACCTCGCGCATGCCCGTCTGCGTCGAAGCGGGTGGTGGTGTGGCCGCGGTGATCCCGGCGGGGGCCACGGGCGAGGTCACGGTCGGTGACCAGACGATGAGCCTGACGGACCTCGACGCGCAGGGGCGACTCAGCGCGTGCGCCGAGCTGCCTGGCGCCAAGCAATACGCGCTCCCCGCAGGCGCCACGGCGCGCATTCATCACCGCGAGTTCACCTTCGTCGTGCGACCCGTGAACGCGGGCAAGCGCATCGGCGCCGGCATGACGGGCATCGACTACACGCCGTTCTTCTACATCGGCGGCTCGATGCTGGTCTTCGGGCTGATGCTGGTGCTCTTCTACTTCGCGCCGCCGAACTCGGCCTCCCTCTCCCTCGACTTGCTCAACGCGGACTCGCGCTTGGTGCAGTACCTGATGGAGCCGCCGGAGACCCAGGAGGAGGAGACGCCCGACTGGTTGCAGGAGAGCAATCAGGACGACGACGAGGGCGGCAAGGGCAAGCGCCACAAGGACGAAGAAGGTCAGATGGGCAAGAAAGAGTCCAAGAAGACCAACAACCGCTACGCCATCGAAGGTCCGCAGGACAACGAAGACCCGCACATGGCGCGCGATGCGGCCCAGGAGATGGCGCGCAACGCCGGTGTCCTCGGCACCCTGCGTTCGATGACGGGTTCGTGGAACTCGCCCACCTCGCCTTATGGCGCGGACACGGCTCTGGGCAACGACCCGATGAGCGCCTTGGGTGCGTTGATGGGCGACCAGATTGGTGAGAACTTCGGCTTCGGTGGTCTCGGTCTGCACGGCACCGGTCGCGGTGGCGGTGGTACCGGTGAGGGCACGATCGGCCTCGGCAACCTCGGCACCATCGGTCATGGTGGTGGCGGCGGCGAAGGAAACGGCTACGGCCAGGGCGCCGGTGGCTTCCACGGTCGCGCGGCTCGCGTGCCCCAGATTCGCTCCGGCGCGGCCGATGTCCGCGGCTCGCTCTCCCGCGAGGTCATTCAGCGAGTCATTCGTCGGCACGTCAACGAGGTGCGTTTCTGCTACGAGCAGGAGCTGAACCAGCGTCCCGACCTCGAGGGTCGCGTCACGGTGCGCTTCATCATCTCCGCGAGCGGCGCGGTCCAGACCTCGATGGTGCAGGACACCACGCTGCGTAACCAAGCGGTCGAGAGCTGCGTCGCTGGCGCGGTGCGACGCTGGACCTTCCCGGCACCCGACGGCGGTGGCATCGTCATCGTCAACTATCCCTTCATGCTCACGGCCTCGGGCGGCTGACGCCTCCCTGGCTTCCAGATCCGCCGAAGGGCCATGGCTGTCGCCGTGGCCCTTCGACGCGTTCACGTGGCGCGCGCGTGTCGCAATTCACGATCGAAACCCGCTCTTCGACCCCGTTTTGCGGTTGAGCCTGGGGCGTCTTCTCCCGTACTATCGCCCGGCCGGTGTGGTCGGCCGACCCATCGCTGTGTCCTAGGAGCAAACTGCATGAAGCGGCTCGAGATTTTCGTCCTGGTTCCCCTCGCGATCCTCGTCCTGACCGGGGGCAACTGCTCTCGCGAACGCGTGGAGTCGATGAACCAGATGAACCAAGGGGTGGTCTACGCTCAGCAGCAGCGTTTCATCGACGCCACCAAGGCGCTGGAACGGGCGACGGCCATCGATCGCACGAACGACCAGGCGTTCTACAACCTGGCCCTGGTGCACATCGAGCTGCGTCACTTCGATCGCGCCAAGGAAGACTTGAACCAGGCCATCGCCATCAACGGTGAGGTCGCGGGCTATCCCGAGAAGCTGGGCACCGTGCTGATGCAGCTCGAAGATTGGAACGGCGCCAAGCAAGCCCTGCAGAAGGCGATCGAGATCGATGGCTCGTTGTTCAAGGCGTACTACAAGCTCGCCCAGGTCGACGAGGAGCTCGACGACATACAGAGCGCGCTGCAGCACTACAGCGACTCCATCGAGCATGGTCCACGTTTCCTCCAGGCCTACTCGCAGCTCGGTCGGCTCTACGCCGAGCTGGGATATCCCGAGCAGGCGGGGCAAGTGCTCGAGTCCGGGCTCGAGGTGGCGATGCCGGGAACGGAGGAGGAGGCGCACCTGCACCACCTTCTGGGCACCGTGTATCAGCAGCAGCACGACAACACGCGCGCCATCTTGCAGTTCCGTGCCGCGCTCGACGTGGTGCCGTCCATGCCCGACGCGCTCTTCTCCCTCGGCTGGACGTATGCCCTCGAGGGCAATCGCGAGGAAGGTCGTCGCTACTTGAAGAAGTATGTGGACTCGGCGGGCGAGGACGCGCCTGCCCACTACTTGAAGGCAGCGCGGGACAAGCTGGGCGAACTCAGCACGGGGCCGTGATGCGTGGCTCCTCCTCGACCTGCCGGTCGGGTCGGGGAATGCGTGTCGAAGGCGAGCCTAATGAGGCCTCGTCGTCGATCGTCGGTCGGGCGTAAGATGGTTTTCCGGGGTTGTTGAGAACTCCAGTTTGCTGAGAACAAGGCGGAACGAAGCATGTCGGAACACGAGGGCGACGAAGCGACTCCCAAGGCTGAGATCGCTGAGCGCACGCCGCGAGAGATGACGGACGAGGTTCAGGCCCAGCTCGCGGAGTTGGACGAGGCCTACGAGAAGTTCGAGGGCCAGAAGCGCTGGTCCGACGTCATTCGCACCTTGTTGGCCAAGGCCGACTTGGTCATCGAGCCCGAAGAAGAGGCCGAGTTGCTGCGAACCGCCGGCGTCATGTACGTCGATCGGTCGCGCAACCAGGCGGAGGCGATCAAGTGCTTCGAGCGCTTGCTCTCGCTGCTCCCCGGCGACCTCGAGTCGATCGAGCGCCTCAAGGACATGTACGAGAAGCGGCGCGATTGGGAGAGCCTGATCGGCGTCATGCGCATGGAGGCGCGACTTCTCGACCCGGCCGACCGCCCCGCCCGATATGTTGAGATGGCGGACCTCGCGACGCAGCGCCTGCGCAAGCCGGCCATCTGCATCGAGCTGTGGCAGGAGGTGCTCGAGGCCGATCCGAACCACGCCCAGGCTCTGGATGCGCTGGCGCAGCTGTACGAGCGCGCGCGGGAATTCGAGCCGCTCGCGGCGGTGCTCGAGAAGCTCGCCGACGCGACCACCGACGCGGAAGAGCTGAAGAAGCAGCTGCAGAAGCTCGGCATGATCTACGCCGACAAGGTGGGCGACGACGCGGGAGCGATTCGCGCGTTCACTCGCTTGCTGGAGCTCGATCCCGACGATCGGCGCGCCCAGGAGCAGCTCAAGCGACGCTACGTGGCCCTCGGCGCCTGGGACGAACTCGAGGACTTCTTCGCCCACGGCGAGAAGTGGGACGAGCTGATCCGCATCCTCGAGCGTGAAGCCGAGGGCAAGGAGCGTGAGCTCGACGAGAAGGTCTCGCTGCTCTTCCGCGCGGCGCGCCTCTGGATCGACAAGAACGAGAAGCCCGATCGTGCGGCGCGCGCCTACGAGAAGGTGCTCGCGCTCGATCCGACCAACCTGGCGGCGGCAGAGGCACTCTCTCCCATCTACGAAGACGCCCGTGACGCTCGCAAGCTCGCGTCCGTCTACGAGGTGCGACTGGGTCACGATGGCGACCCCGAGGCGCGCATCGCGCTCTTGCGCGAGACCGCGCTGCTCTACGAAGAGAAGCTTCGAGCCGCCGACACGGCCTTCGAGAAGAGCCTCGAGGCCTTCGCGCTGGCGCCGTCACAGGAGATCCTGCGCGAAGACGTCGAGCGTCTCGCCGAAGCGACCGAAGGCTGGGACCGCGTGGTCGCGGCCTACGGCGAAGCGATCACCGCGGCCGCAGATGCGGATCCGGACGAAGCGCTCGAGTTGCGCATCGGCCTCGGCGGCATCCTCTCGCGCATGGGCAAGGTCGACGAGGCCATCGCCCAGTACTCGGCCGTGGTCGAGGAGCGTGGAGATCATGAGCAAGCGATCGCCGCGCTGGGAGACTTGTATCGACAGACCGAGCGCTATGCGGAGCTGCTCGCCATCTTCGATCGACGCATAGAGCTCACGCTCGACGCTGACGCCAGGCGTGCGTTGGCCTACGAACGCGCGGCCTTGCTCGAGGAGCAGCTCGCGGACGCGGACACCGCCATCACCGCCTACGAGGGCATCCTCGCGGAGTGGGGCGATGACGAATCCGAGGCGTTCCAGCGCCTCGACGCCCTCTACGAGTCGCGTGAGCGCTATCAGGACCTCGCGGACATCCTCGAGCGGCGCATCGACCTCGGACCCGAGTCGGCCGAGGAGCTGGCGGCGCTGAAGTTCCGACAGGGCAGGGTGCTCGAGCAGCATCTGGCCGAGAAGGGCCGTGCGGTGGAGCTCTACCGCGAGGTGCTCACGCTCTTGCCGGAGCACGACGGCGCACGCGAGTCGCTCGAGCGCTTGCTCGGCGACGAAGAGGTCGCCGTGGCAGCGGCCCGAATCCTGGAGCCCGTGTACGCGGTCAGCGGCAACGGCGAGATGTGGGTCAAGGCCCTGCGCGTGTTGCACGACGGCAGTGCCTCGGTCGACGAGCGCCTGGAGCTGTTGACCAAGATCGGTGCCGTCCTCGGCGAGCACATCGGCGATCCCGCGCGCGCCTTCTCGGCCTACGCCGAGGCACTTCGCGAGGTGCCGCAAGACGAAGACACGCTGGCTCGCCTCGAGATGCTGGCGACCGAGCACGAGCGCTTCGGCGACCTGGTCGCCTTGATCGAGAGTCTGGCGACCGACGCCGTCGACGAGGATCTGGCGCGGTCGCTGTGGACCAAGGCCGCGCGCATTCACGACGTGCAGCTCGAAGACGTCAATCACGCCGTCGCCGCCTATCGCAAGGTGCTCGACCTCGATCCGGGCGACGTCGAGGTGCTCGCAGCCCTCGAGATGCTCTACCGGCGCACGGAGCGTTGGTCGGATTTGCTCGGTATCTTGCGACGTCGCGCCGAGCTCGCCAGCGATCCTGCCGACAAGGAAGAGCTGCTGTCCCAGATGGCCGCCATCTCGGACACGGCGCTCGAGGATCCCGACGAGGCCATCCGGCTCCAGCGTGAGATTCTCGAGATGGATCCCACGAGCCAATCCGCCTTGGGCGCGCTGGACACGCTGTTCGCGCGCCGGGAGATGTGGGCCGATCTGGCCGACAACGTCGACCGCCAGCTCGAGCTGGCCACGGACGAGGAGCAGCAGCTCGCCTTGATGTTGCGCTCGGCACAGCTGCGCGAAGAGCGCATGAACGCCGTGCCGGCGGCAGTCGAGATCTACCGAGAGGTGTTGGAGCGTCACCAGACCAACTCCGAAGCCCTCGCGGCCCTCGAGCGTCTGCTCGCGGCGGACGACCATCAGCTGGTCGTGGCCGAGATCCTCGAGCCCATCTATCGGTCCGAGAGCGCCTACGCGAAGCTCGTGGGCATCCACGAGATCCAGGCCAAGCACTCGAGCAGCCCCGAGGCGCGCGTCGAGCTTCTGCACCAGATCGCGGAGCTGTACGAGGTCGCCCTCGACGATCCGGGTTCAGCCTTCACCAGCGCGGCCCGCGCTCTGGGCGAGGACCCCGGCAACCTGCGCACGCAGGAGGAGCTCGAACGCCTCGCCCGCGCTACGGGTTCGATGGAGTCTCTGGCCCAGGTCTACGAGCAGCGAGTGGCGGATCTCGAGGACCCGGTCCTCGCCGCCGCGCTTCACATCAAGGCCGCCCAGATTCGTGAAGAGTCGTTGGACGACGCCGAAGGCGCCATCGCCCACTACCGGCACGTGCTGGTGCTGGACGACACCTGCATCGAAGCGGCGGACGCGCTGGAGCGCCTGTACCAAATCTCGGAGCGCTACGACGATCTGGCGAGCATCTACCTGCAGAAGGCGTCGATGCTCCCCACGCCCGAGGAGCAGAAGCCCTACCTCTTCCGCGCCGCGGCGACCTACGAGGAGATCCTCGAGCGTCCGCAGGATGCTATCAAGGTCTACCAGCAGGTCCTCGAGACGGATCCCGAGGACATGGGCGCGCTGAACAAGCTGATTCAGCTCTACCTCGGTCTGGAACGTTGGGAGGAGCTGCTCGGCGTCTACACGCGCAAAGCCGACATCGTCTACGACCCCGAGGAGAAGAAGCGCATCTACGCCGAGGTGGGCACGGTCTACGAGCGCGAGGTCGGCGACGTCGCGAACGCGATCGACACCTACCAACGCATCCTCGAGATCGATCCTGACGATCTGACCGCCATCGGTCGGCTCGACGCCCTCTACCAGGCGACCGAGGCCTGGCAGGATCTGCTCAGCGTGCTCGAGCGCGAGGCCGACCTGGCGGACGATCCCAGCGAGGTCATCAGCTACCGCTATCGCATCGCCGAGCTCTGGCATCGCCGTCTCGACGACGCCGCGCGATCCGTCGACATCTACCGCGAGATCCTCGACGTCTTCCCGGATCACCTGCCGACCTTGGCGGCGCTGGAGGCGTTGATCGCAGAAGGCAAGGAGCCCGTGGCCGCAGCGGCCGTGCTCGAGCCCATCTATCGGCAGTTCGGGGAGTGGGCGAAGCTCATCGCCGTTCACGAGGTGCAGATTCTCCACGAGCAGGATCCCATCCGGAAGGTGGAGCTGCTTCATCAGGTGGCCGAGCTGGACGAGTTCCAACTCGAACAGGCCGGAGCCGCCTTCGAAGCCTACGCCCGCGCGTTGCCCCTCGACGTACGGAACGACAAGACGCTCTCGTCCCTCGAGCGGCTCGCCGACGAGACCGGCAGCTGGCCGCGGGTCACGGCACTCTACGACTCCGCCATCGAGACGCTTCGTGAGCAGTCCCCGGACGACGTCGTCGACATGGCCCTGCGCGCCGCGCAGATTCACCAGATCCAGACCGAGAACATCCCGGCGGCCATCGAGCGCTACAAGATCGTGCTCGAGTTCGATCCGGTCCACGAGCAGGCGATCACGGCCCTCGACAGCCTGTACGAGGCGACCGAGCGCTGGCCGGAGCTCGCTGCCGTTCTGGAACAGGAGATCGAGGTCGCGTCCAGCCCGGACGACGTGCTCAACCTGCAGTTCCGACTCGGTCTGATCTTCCAGCAGCATCTCGGGGACGTCGAGCGCGCCATCGCGCAGTTCCGCGACATCCTGGGTGCGGCACCCGAGCACGGCTCGGCGCTCTCCGCGCTCGAGCTGCTCTTCGCCGACGGCGTGCGCCCGCTCGAAGTGGGCGAGATCCTCGAACCGCTCTACCGCGTGCAGGAGCAGTGGGATCGCCTGCTGAACGTGCACGAGGTGCAGCTCCACTACCAGCCCGATCCCACCGAGCGCGTCTCGATGATGCATCGCATGAGCGAGGTCGCGGAGGACCGCGCCGGCGATCATCAGAAGGCCTTCGTGTGGATGCAG
The DNA here is from genome assembly GCA_009992505.1 of Myxococcales bacterium. Taxonomy (GTDB): domain Bacteria; phylum Myxococcota_A; class Polyangia; order Polyangiales; family Houyiibacteriaceae; genus JAADHO01. Next base: position 17,087 of record JAACVI010000225.1, on the reverse strand, counting down.
CGCGCCCTGATGGAGGATCCGCGTCACGACCACTCGCTCTCCGAGGTGGAGCGGCTCTCCCAGATCCTGGAGGGCTGGCCCCAACTCGCCGACACCTACGCCGGCATTCTCGAGGCGCCTCTCGATGGCGAAGTGAAGGGGCAGCTAGGCAAGCGTCTCGCTCGCGTCTATGCGGAGGAGCTGGAGGACGTTGCGCGTGCGGAGGAGACCTACCGCTACGTGCTCGGCGTCGCCCCCGAGGACGACGAGCCTCTGGCGGCCCTGGACCAGATCTATCTGGACTACGGGGCTCCCCAGGCACTGGCGCAGGTGCTGCGCAAGCGCGCCGCGATCGCCGACATCACGGCGGACAAGGTCGACTTCAACTACCGCCTCGGTCAGGTCCTCGAGCAGGATCTGAGCCAGACGGACGAGTCGATCCGGGTCTACCAGCACATCCTCGCGGACCTGGAGCCGGAGCACGCCGAGTCCATCCGCGCGCTGGCCGAGATCTACTCGCGCCAGGCCAACTGGCCGAGCCTGCTCTCGACCTTCGAGCGTGAGCTCGACGTCGTCGTCGGCGATGCCCAGCAGGCGGAGACCCTGGCCAAGATGGCGCGCCTGGCCTACGACCAACTCGACGACGCGGGTCAGGCCATCGAGCTGTGGCGCAAGGTGCTCGATCTTCGTGGAGAGGATCCCGAAGCGCTCAGCGCCCTGGGCGACATCTACGCGGCACAGGAGAACTGGCGAGACCTCGTCGACATCCTCGACCGTGAGGTGGCCGTCGCGGAGGACGACGCTCTGCGCATGGCGATCTACGCCGACCTCGGCCGCATCTGGTACGAGAAGCTCGAGCGCGAGCGCAACGCCCTCGAGAGCTGGGAGCGGGTCCTCGACGTCGATCCGTCCAACGCCGAAGCACTGATGCACATGGCGGAGATCCACCGCGCATCGGGGCAGAACCACGAGCTGGTGGACACGCTTCATCGCGTGATCGAGGTGGGCGCAGCGACGCTCGAAGACGCCGCTCTCGAGGGCGTCTACATGCAGCTCGGCTACCTCTACAGCCATGATCTCGCGCAGCCGATGGACGCGGTCGAGGCCTACAACAGCGCGCTGAGCTTCAACCCCGCCAACTTTACCGCGCTCGATGCCCTGGAGCACATCCATCGCCAAGAGCACCAATGGGAAGACGCCATCGGAGTGATGGAGCGACGCGCCGCGTCGTTGACGGATCCCGAGGCCCAGGTCGCCCAGCTCTTCGGCATCGCCCAGATGTGGGCGACGATGGTGGAGGACGCGGATCGGGGCACCTCGGCCTATCAACGCATCCTCGAGCTCGAGCCCATCAACGGTCCCGCCTTCGAGCGGCTCGAGGTCTTGCATCGCGAAGGGATGCGCTTTGAGGAGCTGATCGAGGTCTACATCGTGCGCGCCGAATCGGTCGGCACGACGGCCGAGCGCGTCGGACTCTTGCGCAAGGTCGCCACCGTCTACGAGCGCGAGCTGAGCGAGCCCGAGCAGGCTTACGAGGCCTTGAAGGTCGCCTGGATGGAGGACTTCTCCGACCGCGAGACGGCCAACGAGCTCGAGCGCGTCGCCGGTCTGACCAACGCCTGGAACGATCTGTTGACCGCCGCCAACGAGGCCCTCGGTCAGGTTCAGGACGCCGAGACCAAGATCGCGATCTGCCTGAGCTGCGCACGTTGGTACGGTCAGGAGCTCGGGCATCCCGAGTACGCGATCCCTTACTACCAGCAGATCCTGGCGCTCGATCCGGCGAACGTGCCGGCCATGCGCCAGATGGCTGAACTCTACCGCACGACCCAGCAGTGGGACACGCTCTCGGAGGTCCTCGCGCGCTTGGTCGACATGACCGACAACGCGCGGGTCAAGGCCGAGACGTACGTGCAAATCGGTGATCTCTCGGCGCAGCAGCTGGGGCAGCCGCAGCAGGCGGGCGGCTACTATCAGAAGGCCCTCGACGCGGATCCGACCAGCGTGGCGGCCCTCGAGGCACTCGAAGGGGTGTATCGGCGCGACGCGCGCTGGGACGACCTGCTCGGTATCCTCGAGCGCAAGGCCGCGGCCGTCGAGGAGCCGGAGGCGAGGCTCCTCGCCCATCTGCAGATCGCGGAGGCCTACGAAGATCGCATCGGCGACGTCGACAAGGCCATCGAGAGCTACGCTCAGATCCTCCAGACCGAACCGCACCATCGCGAGGCCCTGCGCGGACTCGAGCGGCTCTACGCCAAGACCGAGCGCTGGCAGGACCTGCTCGGTATCCTGGAGACCCAGCTCGAGGTCGCCGGCACCGAGAAGGAGCAGATCGGCATCCTCACGCAGCTCGCGGGCATGTGGGAGGAAGAGTTCGTCAAGCCGGACAAGGCCGCCGAGCGACTCGAGCGCATCCTCGAGCTCGACCCGAACCACGAGGCCGCGTTGGGCGGGCTCGCGCGCCTCTATCGCAGCATGCAGCGTTGGGACTCCCTGGTGGAGACCTACGAGCGTCACATCCAGGCCACGCCCGATAGGGCAGAGAAGATCCGCCTGTGGAAGGCCATGGGCGACGTCTTCGGCGGCGAGGTGAGCGACGCCGATCGCGCGGTGGATTGCTACCTCGAGGTGCTCTCCATCGACGATCAGGATGGTCAGGCGCTCGACGCTCTGACGCGCCTGTACGACAAGCGCGGCGACCATGCGTCGGCGCTGGAGATGATGGAGCAGCTGTCACGGCAGCTCACGGATCCGTCCCAGCGAGTGGACCTCGAGTTCCGCATGGGACGCATCTTCGACGAGGAATTGGGCGATCGGATCTCGGCGCTCGATCACTACGAGACCGCGACGGGGCTGAATCCGGCGCACGTCCCCTCCCTGGAGGCGATGCGTAAGATCCAGGTCGATTCGGGCGACTGGGTCGCCGCCGCGCGCACGCTCGAGGCCGAGGCGAAGCACACGGAGGCGCCGCGACAGAAGGCTCGCCTGCTGGTCGACATGGGCCGCATCTACGACGAGCGTCTCGAGGAGCACGTTCGCGCCATCTCCATCTTCGAGACCGCCTACGCGGCGGACGCGGACAGCGAAGACGCGGCCATGCCCTTGGTCGATCACTACCTGCAGCAGGAGCGTTGGGAGGATGCCTTCCCGCTCCTCTCGATGCTCTCGAAGCGCTCGAACGCGCGCCCCGCGGAGGAGCAGCATCGGCTGGCGCTCTCCTTGGGACGCGCGGCCACCAAGCTCGGCAATCACGAGGAGGCCATCAAGGCGCTGACCAAGGCGCACCAGCTCGACACGGGCGACCTGCCCACGTTGATGGCGCTGGCCGCGGCGCACTACGCCACGGAGGACTGGACCAAGGCCTTCAAGTACTACCAGATGCTCCTCGTCCACCATCGCGACTCGCTCGCGCCGGACGAGACCACGGACACGTTCTATCGCCTGGGCGTGATCAAGCGCGAGCAGGGCGAGCGTCGCAAGGCGCTCAACATGTTCGACAAGGCTCTGGAGGAGGATGCGCTTCACCGCCCCACGCTCGAGGCCGTCATCGGCCTGTACGAGCAGCAGTCGGAGTGGGAGCAGGTCATCCACTTCAAGAAGCAGCTGCTCGAGGTCGCCGAGGAGGACAAGGAGCGCTTCGACATCCTGGTGTCCATCGGTGATCTGTGGCGCGAGAAGGTCAACAATCAGCAGAAGGCCATTCAGGCGTACTCCGATGCTTCGCTGATCAACCCTGAAGACCACATCATCCTGCATAAGTTGCTCGTGTGTTATCAGGAGACGAAGCAGTGGGAACAGGCGATTGATACGATCCAGATCGTCTCGGATTTGGATGATAGGCCCAAGGCCAAGTCGAAGTATCTCTACACCATCGCCGTCGTCATTCGCGACGAGCTCAAGAACCCCGATGGCGCCGTCGACAAGTTCAACGAAGCGCTGGACATCGATCCGACTCAGCTGAAGGCGTTCGAGGCCATCAACAAGATTTGGACGAGCAAGAAGGACTGGAAGAATCTGGAGCGTGCATTCCGCAAGATGCTCCATCGCATCCTCGGGAAGAACGAGACCGAGCTCGAGTTCAACCTCTGGCATAACCTCGGCATCATCTACCGCGATCGGCAGCGCAACTACGACGCCGCCGCGCAGGCCTTCGACGCCGCCAGCAAGCTGCGGCCGGAGGATCCGACCGAGCACCAGATCCTGGCCGAGATTTTCAGCACCTTGCCCAACGGCGTGGACAACGCCATCCGCGAACATCAATGGCTGTTGCGGCAGGATCCCTATCGCGTCGACTCCTATCGAGCGCTGTACAAGCTCTACTTCGACGCTCGCGCATACGACAAGGCTTGGTGTCTGGCTTCCACACTGAACTTCCTCAAGAAAGCCGACGCGGAGCAGCAGCAGTTCTATACGCAGTACAAGCAAGGCGACATGATCCGTCCGCAGGCGCGGGTGGAACGAAACGCCTGGTTCACGGACCTCTTCCATCCCGACGAGGACCGCTTCGTCTCGAAGATCATGGAGTTGGTCGCGCCGGCCGTTCACGCCGCCAAGACGGCTTCGGACAAGGCGCTGAACATCCACAAGTTGAAGGTCGTGGATCCCGCGACCTCGACCGTCACCTTGGCGCGCACGTTCGGCTTCTCCATGAACGTGCTGAGCATCCCGATTCAGCCGCGCCTCTTCCTCCAGGCGCAGACGCCCGGAGGGCTCGCGCACGTCGCCGGCAGCAACCCGCCCGCCGTGATCTGCGGCGCGACCCTGCTCTCGGGCTACAAGCCGGCGGATCTGGCCTTCGTGACCGCCCGCTTCCTGACCTACTACCTCTCCGAGCACTTCGTCCGCACGCTCCTGAGCTCCCACTCCGAGCTGCGCATGATCCTGCTCGCGGCCATGCGCCTCTCGGGCGTGGCTCCCGCGGATCCGCAGGTCGACGCGCTGGCGCAGCAGCTCGCGCAGCATCTCTCGCCCACGGCCCAGGATGGCCTGCGGCAGGTCTGTCGCAAGTTCGTCGAGGCGGGCGCGCGCACGGACGTGAAGCGCTGGATGCAGACCGTCGAGCTGACGGCGCTGCGTGCCGGCTTCCTGGTCTGTGGTGATCTCGAGACGGCCGCGCGCATGGTTCAAGCGCTGCCGCCCGAGGGCTCCGTGGATCTGCCGCCCAAGGACAAGGTCAAGGAGCTCGTGCTCTTCAGCGTGTCGGAGAACTACTTCCGGCTGCGCGAGGCGCTGGGCATTCAGATCCAGGTATAGGCCCGCGGGTCGACCGGGAGTTCCGGACGGCCCAGTGGTGGATGGATGGACTTGGTGATTCACCTCGCCGACGAAGCGGCGACGCTGCGCGCGGGCGCGGCGGTCGCGGAGATCGCGTTGCCCGGGGCCTGGATCGCCCTCGAGGGGCCCTTGGGCGCGGGCAAGACCACCCTGGCGCGCGGGATCGCCCGTGGCCTCGGGCTCGACGAGGAGGTGCCCGTCACCAGCCCCACCTTCGCCCTGGTGCAGGAGTACGAGACTCGACCGCGCTTCGTGCACGGCGATCTGTATCGGCTCACCCATCCCTCCGAGCTCGAGCCCCTCGGCTTGCTCGAGGCCCTGGACGAGGGGGCGGTCATGGCGCTGGAGTGGGCGCTGCCTTTTCGCGCGGAACTCGGCGAGCCCGAGCTGCTTCTGCGCCTCTCCCACCACGAGGAAGGGGGCCGCGGCTTGGTGGTCGAAGGTCGGGGGCGCGAGCGATTCGTCGTCGCCCTACGCGCCGCGGTTGCTCGTGACCCATCGCTCTGATAAGCCGCGCGCGGTTCGCTGAATGCCTCGAAGACACGATATCGAGACAATTCTCCTGATTGGGTCAGGGCCCATCGTGATCGGGCAGGGCTGCGAGTTCGACTACTCGGGCGCCCAAGGCGCGAAGTCCCTGTCCGCGGAGGGCTACCGCGTGGTGTTGGTCAACTCCAACCCCGCGACCATCATGACGGATCCGGAGTTCGCCGACCGGACCTACGTGGAACCCCTGGTGCCCGAGGCGCTCGAGGCGATCATCCGCGCGGAACGCCCGGACGCGCTGCTGCCGACCCTCGGTGGGCAGACGGCGCTGAACCTCGCGCTGACCCTCTCGGACACGGGCGTGCTCGAGAAGTACGGCGTGGAGCTGCTCGGCGCGCGCGTGGAGTCGATTCGCAAGGCGGAGGAGCGAGAGCTCTTCAAGCAGGCCATGGACAAGATCGGCCTCGCCTGTGCTCCGGCGCGCATCGCTCGGACCTACGAGGAGGCCCTCGCCGCCGTCGACGTGATCGGCTTCCCCGTGATCCTGCGGCCGTCGCTGACGCTGGGTGGTTCCGGCGGAGGTGTGGCCTACAACCGCGTCGAGTTCGACGCCGCCATCCGCTGGGCCTTCCGCCAGAGCCCGACGCACGAGTGCCTGATCGAGCAGAGCCTGATCGGCTACAAGGAGTACGAGCTCGAGGTCGTGCGCGACGTCGCCGACAACTTCGCGGTCATCTGCTCGATCGAGAACCTCGATCCCATGGGCGTGCACACGGGGGATTCGATCACCGTGGCGCCCGCGATGACGCTGACGGACAAGGAGTACCAGCGGCTACGGGACGCCGCGCGCGCCGTCATCACGGAGATCGGCGTGGACACGGGTGGCTCGAACATCCAGTTCGCGGTGAACCCGGCGGACGGCGAGCTGCTCGTGATCGAGATGAACCCGCGTGTCTCCCGTTCGAGCGCGTTGGCCTCGAAGGCGACGGGCTATCCCATCGCGAAGATCGCGGCCAAGCTGGCCGTCGGCTACCGCCTGGACGAGCTCCAGAGTGAGCTGACCGGAACCAACGCCGCCTTCGAGCCCAGCCTCGACTACGTGGTCACGAAGATCCCGCGCTTCGCCTTCGAGAAGTTCGGAGGCGCCGATCCGCGCCTGACCACCCAGATGAAGGCCGTGGGCGAGGTGATGTCCATCGGGCGCACCTTCACGGCCTCGCTGCAGAAGGCCTGTCGTTCGCTGGAGACCGGCCGTGACGGACTGGTCAGCCTGCTCGACGAGGTCGACTACCCCGCGCTGGCCCTGGCGCTCAGCGTGCTGCGCGACGTGGGCGAGATGCCGACCGTGGAGCCGCTCGAGCCCGACGCCCCGAAGGCGCCCGTGGCGGAGGTGAAGGCGGCGATCCTAGAGGCCGTGCGCACGCCCCTGGCCGAGCGCCTCTGGTACGTCGGGGACGGCCTGCGCCTGGGCCTGAGCGTCGAGGAGCTCGCCAGCGCTACCGGTATCGATACGTGGTTCTTGGCCCAGATGGCCGAGCTGGTCGCGCTCGAGGTCGAGCTCGCGGCGGCGGGTCTGTCCGCGGACGCCGAGCTGATTGCGCGTGCCAAGGCCGCCGGCTTCTCGGACGCGAACCTGGTGGGCTTCGGTGCCTTGCCCGCCGAGGGTGCCCGGGCCGCGCGCGCGGCGATGGTGAAGCCTCTCTTCGGACGGGTCGACAGCTGCGCCGCGGAGTTCGATTCCCAGACCCCCTATCTCTACTCGACCTGGCCCTCGTATCCGGGGGAGGGCGAGAGCGAGGTCTTCCCGACCAAGCGCAAGAAGGTGATGATCCTGGGCGGCGGACCGAACCGCATCGGCCAGGGCATCGAGTTCGACTACTGCTGCGTCCACGCCTCCTTCGCGCTGCGCGAGATGGGCTTCGAGACCATCATGGTCAACTGCAACCCCGAGACGGTCTCCACGGACTACGAGACCTCCGACCGCTTGTACTTCGAGCCGCTGACCTTCGAAGACGTGATGAACATCGTCGAGGCCGAATCACCCGATGGGGTGATCGTGCAGCTCGGCGGGCAGTCTCCGCTCAAGCTCGCCGTGCCGCTCGGTCGCGCCGGCGTGCCCATCCTCGGGACGCCCGCTGCGGCCATCGATCGGGCCGAGGATCGTGAGCAGTTCGAGGCTTTGCTCGAGAAGCTCGGCCTGCGGCGGCCCGACGGCGGCATCGCGCGTGGCATCGACGAGGCCTTCGCGGTCGCGGAGCGCGTGGGCTACCCCGTGGTCGTGCGTCCGAGCTACGTGCTCGGCGGACGCGCGATGGAGGTCGTCCACTCCAAGGCGGAGCTCAGCGGGTACTTCAAGAAGGCGCTCGAGGCTCTTCGGGGCAGCGAGAGCCAGACCATCCTGGTCGATCACTTCCTGCGCGACGCCATCGAGGTCGACGTCGACTGCATCGCGGACGGCGAGCGCGTCTTCATCGGCGGCGTGATGCAGCACATCGAGGAGGCCGGCGTCCACTCGGGCGACTCCTCCATGGTGCTGCCGGCGCACGCCTTGCCGCCCGAGGTGCTGGGCTCCATCCGCGCGAGCACGCGCGCGCTCGCGCTCGAGCTCGGGGTCGTGGGTTTGATGAACGTGCAGTTCGCCGTTCGCGGCAGCGCCGTCTACGTGATCGAGGTGAACCCTCGCGCCTCTCGCACCGTGCCCTTCATCAGCAAGGCCCTGGGCATCCCCCTGGCGAAGATCGCCGCGAAGGTGATGGCTGGGGCGACCCTGGACGAGCTGGGCATGCCGCGGGAGTTCCTGCCGCACCACGTGGCCGTGAAGGAGTCCGTCTTCCCCTTCTCCAAGTTCCCTGGAGTCGACACCATCCTCGGCCCCGAGATGCGCTCCACGGGCGAGGTGATGGGCCTGGGCGCGACCTTCCCCGAGGCCTTCGGCAAGGCGCTCCTGGCCGCCGGCGGACCCTTGCCCGAGTTGGGGCTGGTCTTCCTCTCGGTGCGCGACGCGGACAAGCCCGCAGCCTGCGAGCTGGGCATGCGCCTGGTCGACCTCGGTTTCTCCCTGGTCGCCACCGGAGGGACCGTCGACGCTCTGAACCGCGCCGGAGTGAAGGCCGAGCGCGTGCTCAAGGTCACCCAGGGTCGTCCCCACTGCGTCGATCGTCTGGCGGACGGGGACATCGATCTCGTGATCAACACGACCGAGGGCACGGCCGCCATCCGCGACAGCCGCTCCTTGAGGCGCCAGACCTTGATCGCCGGCATCCCCTATTTCACCACCATCGCCGCCGCCACCGCCCTGGTGGCCGCCATGGAGGATCGCCGCGGGGCACCCATGACCGTGCGGGCCCTTCAGGACTATCACGCTCAGGGTCGCGTCATGCGCGGCTCGGTCCCACCCCCCCGCAGCGCTTCGTAGTTCGCGAGCGCCCAGGCAGACTCGCGGGCAGATGCTCGCCCAGCGCGGTTGCCCAGCGTGGCCGGCTCGGATAGGAAGGTCGCTATGGAACGAGTGCCCATGACGCCGGCGTGTCACGTCGGAATGAAGCAGGAGCTGGAACGCCGAAAGGCGGAGCGGCCCAACATCTCGAAGTCGATCGAGGTGGCGCGCGAGCACGGTGACCTCAAGGAGAACGCCGAGTACCACGCCGCCAAGGAGCAACAGGGGCTGAACGAGGCGCACATCAACGACCTCGAGGACAAGCTGTCCCGGGCCGAGGTGATCGATCCCAAGACCTTGGGCGGCGACCGCGTGAAGTTCGGCGCCACGGTCGAGCTCGAGGACATCGAGAGCGGCAAGAAGCTCGTCTACGTGCTGCTCGGCCCCGAGGAGTCCGACCTGGCGAAAGGTCACATCTCCGTGACCTCTCCGGTGGCGCAGGCTCTGATCGGTCACGAGGTCGGTGACGAGGTGCGCGTCAAGGCGCCCGGTGGCTTGCGTACCCTCGAGATCGTCGACGTTCGCTGGGAGTAGGCCCGCGCGCTGCCCGGAACCATCGTGGAACGAAATCTAGGACGGGCGCTGTTGGCGGGGGTCTTGCTCTCGCTCGTCGAGGTGTTGCTGGCGGCTCCGCTGGCCTCTCCGCTCTTCCTGGGACGCTCCGAGTGGTTCGCTTACCTCGCGGCGACGCTCTCCCTCGGCCTGACCCTCAGCCTGGTGGCGACCTCCCTCGCCTCGCTCGCGGCTCGCGTGAGCTCCCTAGGCGCGTGGGGCGCCGTGGCTCGGCGCCGTCGCCTCGCCGCCGTCTACGCGCTCTCGGCGGGCGCCCTCGGCGTGGTGGCGTTTCACGCGCTGACCTCCGGGCGCAGGTTGGTGTCGAGCCCGCTGCGCTGGCCCATCATCGTGGTGGCGGCATGCGTCATGGCCCTCGGTGCCGCCGGTCTCTATTTCGCGATCTTGCGCGTGCGTCGGACGGGCGGCTCGCAACGCTTCGCCATAGGTCTCGTGGCCTTCTCCGTCGTGTTGCTCGCGCTGGATCAGCACTGGCTGGTGCGCCTCTATCCCGCGCTGCATGCGCTCTTCGCGCTCGGCGCCGCGCTCGCGTTGCTGGCGGTGACGCGCGCGTGGCCACGCGCGGGTTGGCGCCTGCCCCTGTCCGCGCGGCTCCGGTCGGCGCTCGGTCTGGCGCTGCTCCTGATCGCGCTCGCCTCGCCGCTGGCCGCCGCCTACGCCTCGAGGTCGCTGGCTGCGGCTCCGAACGCGGCCTACGTGGTGCAGCGCAGCGCGGCCTTCACGGGGAAGCTCCTCGCCCTGGTGCCGGTCTCCGCGCCGTCCTTTCCTGGACACACGGAAGCCACGGCGCGGTCCGGGAGGCACGGCGTCGATCTGCGCGGACAGCCGGATGTGCTCCTGATCAGCATCGACGCGCTGCGCGCGGATCGTCTGCGGGCCTATGGCGGCCACGGCCTGACGCCCGAGATGGACGCCCTCGGCCGCTCGGGTGCGGTCTTCGAGCGCGCCTATACGGCCACGCCCCACACGTCGTACGCGCTCAGCAGCCTGATGACGGGGAAGTACCTGCGGCCCCTGTACGAGCTGGGCGGCGCCTCGACGGATCAACCGACCTTGGCGGGTATCCTTCGACGCTACGGCTACCGCACGGGTGCGTTCTACCCGCCCGCGATCTTCTTCGTCGACGGCGCCCGCTTCGGCGACTTCCGCGAGCGGGGCTTCGACTTCGAGTACCGGAAGGACATGTTCCTCGACGCGCGCGCGCGGCCCGCGCAGCTCGATGAGTGGCTGGCCCAGGTGCCCAGGGAACATCCCGTCTTCGCCTGGGTGCACCTCTTCGAGCCGCACGAGCCCTACGATCCGCCGGACGGATATGCGTCCGGCGACTCCGACGAGGCGCGCTACGACGGAGAGGTGCGCGTCGCGGATGAGGCCGTCGGCGCGCTCGTGCGCACCTTTCGTCGGCGCAGGCCGGGTGGTACGGTGATCCTGACCGCCGACCACGGCGAGGAATTCGACGACCACGGCGGGAGCTATCACGGCACGACGCTCTTCGACGAACAGATCCGCGTGCCGCTTCTCTGGTCGTCTCCCGGCCTCGTGGACCCTCGCCGTATTCACGCGCCGGTGGAGCTGGTGGACCTCCCGTCGACCCTCCTGTCGGCCCTGTCGATCCCGGCCGAGGTGCGCATGCGCGGCGACGACCTCGGCGCCATCCTCGCGGGAGATGCCTCGGCTGGACCTCGCTTCGCCTTCGCGGACATTCTCAGCGAGCGCTTCGTAACGGACGGCAGGCTGGCCGCCATCTGCTCGTCGGAGCGTTCGGCCTGCCGCCTCTACGACCTCGTGGAGGATCCGCACGAGCGCCAGAACATCGCGCTGGAACGCCCGGCCGACGTGTCGCACCTGCGCGCGGCCATCGCGGGTTTCGTGGCTTCCGTGCCTCGCGTGGAGGCGCTCGCCCTCGGCTCGGGCGGCGCGTGGCCCGAGGCGCTGGCGCAGGCCGCGCTCGGGGACCGCACGCAGGGACCCGCGCTGACGCGGCTGCTGGGCGAGTCACGGACGGAGGTGCGGCTGGGCGCGGCGCGGGAGCTGGGCAAGCTCTCCTACGGGCCCGCTGCCGCCACGTTGAGCCGTTTGGGACTGGAGGATCCCGACCCCGGCGTGCGCGCGGAGGCCGCGATCGCGGCGTATCATCTGGGAGACGAGACCTTGGCGCCGGCCCTGCGCGGGTTCACGGCGGCGACGGACGATCCGGAGCGAGCGCGCCGGGCCGCCTTCGCCCTGGCCGAGCGCTCGGATCCCGCGGCTTCGGCCACACTCTTGGCCCTCGCCCTGGATGAAGAGGCGAGCGAAGACGAGCGCCTAGAGGCCGTTCGCGTGCTGCCCGACGTCCCAGGACCCGACGTGCTCGAGGGCCTGGTCGCGCTGCTCGAGGACGTTCGGTTGCGGACGGCGGCGGCCACGTCCCTGGGGCGGCTGGGTTCCAGAGCTGCCATCGCGCCGTTGCACGCGGCCCTGACGGAGGAGCGCTACCTGCCTGCGCGCGGCGCCGAGGCTCGTGCTCTGGTCGCGCTCGGAGATCGGGGCGTGCTGCCCCTGGTGCGCCGTTTCCTGGGCATGGACGCGCCCATGCCCGGCGGCATGCGCCTCATGCTCGAGCTGCACGCGCTGCGTCTTCCGGGCGGTGCGGACCTGCGCGTCGAAGCGAGCCCGCGCATGGGCGCCTTCTTGTGTGAGCCGCAAGGCTGCCTCGCGGGCGACGGCGCGGAGCTTCGACTCCCGAGCGCGCGGCGCCGAAGCGAGGTCCGACGGCTGGTGATGCTGGTGCACGTACCCGCGGGGGGAGGTGTCCTGCGCGTCGGCGACACGCGCCATCAGCTACCCGCTGGCGAGCAGGAGCTCTCGATAGGCCTCGAACCCGGGACTGGATCGACGATCGCCGTGCGCACGGAGGGCGAGCTGCGGCTCTTGGCCTTCGTGGTCGTGCCGGCACAGGACGAGATCCCGCCGCCCCCGCCCGAGCCCTGGCAAGACGCGGGCGTGGCCCAGCCACCCGCCGAGTGACGCGCGGCGCGTCCCGGCTCCTAAGGCAGGTCGCCTCGTCGGTAGGCCTCGAGGGCGGCCTGCACCACCTCGGCGGGCCAGCGGAAGAAGCTGGCGTCGTAGCGCAGCGGTCGATCGCCTTCGCGCTCGAACACGAGCTTGAGCTGAGGGCGGCTGCCCTCCAGCAGCGTCCAGCTGCCGCTGTGCATGAGCTGAACGCTCGTCAGCGCCGCGAAGGGCGTGCGCGAGACCCCGCCACGAGTGCGCAGCAGCACCTCTTCGGGCGTCAGCAGGAGCGCGAGACCCTTGCGTGGGGCGATCACTCGGCGCACCGCGAGCAGCCAGAGCGTGGGCACGGCGAGGCAGAGGGCGAACAGACCCGTGAACAGCGGACCTACCTCGAAGGCGCCCGGCGCCTGGAGCACGGACCACGCGAGCGTGACGGCGAAGAGCGGCGCGGCGTAGGGCCCACGGCGAGCCCAGCCCAGGCCGGGACGCAAGGCGAGGGCGCCCACGGAGACCGTCCCACGCGCGGCCTCGTCGTAGCGCAAGCTGGGCAGTCCGGGCGGGGAGACGGGGCGCTCCCGGGTCGTGTCCTCGACCGGCAGCATGCGCATCAGACGCTCCGCCAGCGCTCCCTCGTCGAGGTCGAAGACGGGCGGAAGCACCAGGGCGCGAGGTCCAGGCGTGCCTCGCAGCAGCAGCCAGACGCCATCCCTCGGGGTCTCGACCACCGCCGCGACGTCCCCGAGCGCCGCGCGTCCAGCGTTGGGGTCGCCCAAGAGCTCGATGCTCTCTTGGGACAGCACGAGGCGGAGCTGCTTGCGCGCCATCACCTGTCGCAGGAGGGGCCAGGCGTCGTGCAGGCCGAGACCACCTCGCAGGGCTGCCGCCAGGCCGATGAAGCGGCTCGCCAGCGCGTAGGGGTCCAACGGCACGGCGGCGCCGCGGACCATGGAGTAGCCGATCGCGACGACACTGATCACGAGGCTGGCCGAGATGCTCGCGAGCAGGTGCGTCAGCCCCGAGGGCCAGCGTGCGTGCAACGTCTCGGCCTCGGTCACGGGCTGGCCTCGGACGGTTCGGTGCAGCCGCGCTCGGCCAGGGCGACGGCCTGGGTGGAGAGGAGGCGGGCCGCCTCGCAGCGCCGGGTCAGATCCGCGTCCGGTCGCTCGTCGGCCAGCGTGCAGATGCGCTCGGCCGCCGCCGAGGCCCGCGCGCCCGCGTTCCCCCGCTCGACGCAGGGCAGATCCTCGTCACCCGCCCGAGCCTGGGTGATGTCGAGCTCCCGCTCCGCCTGGGCCACCGCCGAAAAATCCGCCGGGGTTGCGTTTTGGGGCGCTGAGGACGCGCACGCGGCCCAAAGGAATGATAGGGTCATCGGCAGGCGCCGCATCGGCAGCCGGACTAGTCGAAAGCCTCCGGTCAGGCAAGCCAGACCCGCCGCGGCGAGCCGCCATCCCCACGAATGCCCCTCGTCAACCATTCCAGCCACGAGTTGCACCTGAAAGTGGTGTATTACGGGCCCGGGCTCGGCGGGAAGACCACGAACCTCGAGCACATCCACGAGCGCACGCGGCCCGAACGGCGCGGCAAGCTGATCTCGCTGATGACCGAGTCGGAGCGCACACTCTTCTTCGACCTGTTGCCGGTCGATCTGGGGCGGCTCAAGGGCTACGACGTGCGGCTTCATCTCTGCACGGTGCCCGGTCAGATCGCGCGCGACGCCACCCGCCGCCTCGTCTTGCGGCACGTCGACGGGGTCGTCTTCGTGGTCGACAGCCAAGCGGGGCGTGAGAGTGACAACCTCGAGTCCATCCGGAACCTCGAGACGAATCTGCGGCTTCAGGGCGACGATCCCGACCGCATGCCGCTGATCGTGCAGTTCAACAAGCGCGATCTCCCGAACGCCTTGCCCGTCGAAGAGCTGCGCCAGACCCTGTCGATCCCGCGCGGGGTGGTGGAGTTCCACGCGGTCGCCACCGAGGGACGCGCGGTGTTCCCGACGCTGAAGGCGATCACCAAGGAGTGCCTGAAGCTGGTCGGGGATCCGGCGATGATGCCCGAAGGTCGCTCGCCTTCCATCTTGCCCGGTCGGCGCGCGTCGATGTTCCCCGGGGGCCGCCCGGCCGCGCTCGACGCGCTGAAGTTCCCCAAGCCGCCACGTCTGCCCCGGATGGACGAGGATTGAGTCCAGGCTCTCCGGACTCGGGGGAGCATGGGCCCTGGCGCGCCGATCGGCAGCTGAGGGTGCTGCCGCTGCGTACGCCGACGCTGCCGCCGGCCACCCACACCAACGCCGCGCTGGTGGGCGAGGGCGAGCTGCTGCTGGTCGAGCCGGGACCCTCGGATGCGCAGGAGGTCGAGCGCCTGGTGGCGTGGGTCGAGCAAGCGCGGGACGCGGGAGAGCGCGTTCTCGGCTGCGTGCTCACGCACCATCACGTGGATCACGTGGGCGCTCTGGACGCGGTCGTGGAGCGCCTCGGTCTGCCGATCTGGGCCCACGAGGCGACGGCGGAGCGCCTACCCATGGCCTCGCACGTCACGCGCCGACTTCAAGACGGGGAGCGGCTCACCTTGGGTCGTGCCGAGATCGACGTCCTCCACACGCCGGGGCACGCGCCGGGACACATCTGCCTGGATCTGCCGGAGCGCGGCTTCACCCTGGTGGGTGACATGGTCGCCTCCGTCGGCAGCATCCTGATCGAGCCGAACGATGGCGACATGGGCCTTTACCTCGCGTCCCTGCGCCGGCTCGCGTCCCTGGGCTCGCGCGCGCTCTTGCCCGCCCACGGCGAGATCGTGGCGGATGGCCCCGCGCTCTATGCGCAGTACGTGGCGCATCGCCTGGAGCGGGAGGCGGCCGTCCTCGGCGCCCTGCGTGCCTGCGATCAGGCCGTCAGCGCCACGGAGCTCGTGCCCCACGTCTACCTCGACGTGCCGCCCGCCATCTGGCCCTTGGCGGCGCTGAGCCTGGCCGCGCACCTCGAGCACCTCGAGGTCCAGGGCCTGGCCCAAAGGTCCGCCGAGGAGGGTTCGCTTGACGCTCGCTGGATGGCGCGAGACAAGCGGGCATGAGTGACGCCCCCGAAGACGCCCCGCCCGACGCCGACGACACCACCGACGCCCCCGCCGCGCCCGAAGAGGCCAAGGCGAACGAAGCGCTGATTCACCACGACGCGATCCACGGCGAGAGCCCTCGCGACGGGTCGACGCTGGCGCCGGTTCCGATCAGCCCCGTGGCTGAGATCGAGGCCAGCGTCCGCCGCGCCGCCAAGGCGAGCGTCGAGCACGGCGCGCTGGACCTCGAGGCGCGCGCGCGCCTTCTGCGACGCTTCGCCGACGCCTTGCTGGCACGGGGCGAGGAGCTGGCCGCCGTGATCGAGGCCGAGACGGGCAAGCCCGCGGTCGAGGCGTGGCTGCACGAGGTGCTGCCGGTAGCGGACCTCCGCGACTACTGGTGCGTCGAGGGTCCCATGTACTTGGCGGCGACCGAGCCTCCCCTCGACGCCATGAGCTACCCCGGCAAGCGCGCTCTGGTCGAGCGGCGTCCGCGCGGCGTGGTGGCGCTGATCACGCCCTGGAATTTCCCGGCGGCGCTGCCCCTGCGCACGATCTTCCCGGCGCTGCTGGCGGGCGACGCGGTGATGCTGAAGCCCTCGGAGCACACGCCGCGGACGGCCGCGCTGCTGGTCGAGCTGGCGCGCGGCGTCTACGGCGCCGATCTCGTGCAGATCGTGCAAGGTGACGGGCACGCGGGCGCGGCGCTGATCGCCGCCGGTGTGGACGCCGTGGTCTTCACCGGCTCGGTCCCCACGGGCCGGAAGGTGGCTCACCTCGCCGCCGACGCGCTCGTCCCCGTCTCGCTCGAGCTGGGCGGCAAGGACGCCGCCATCGTGCTGGACGACGCACCCCTCGAGCGCACGGCGCGCGGCGTGCTCTTCGGCGCCATGATCAACGCGGGTCAGAACTGCGCGGGCATCGAACGCGTCTACGCCACGCCTGGCATCGCCAAGGCCCTGCGCGCGCGCGTGGCCGAGCTGGCCAAGGAGCTCGTGCCGGGGCGCGACGTGGGGCCGCTGTGCACGGCGGCGCAGCTCGCGACCGTTCACGCCCATGTTCAGGCGGCGCGCGACGCCGGCGCCGAGGTCCTGGCCGGCGGCGAGGACGTGGAAGGGGCGGGCCGCTACTACGCGCCCACCGTGCTCGCGGGAGTGCCCGCCGACAACGCCGCGCTGCTGGAGGAGAGCTTCGGACCCATCGTGCCCATCCTCGAGGTCGCGGACGTGGACGCCGCGGTCGAAGCCGCCAATTCGGGTCGCTTCGGTCTCACGGCCAGCGTCTGGACGCGCAA
>JAACVI010000358.1 GCA_009992505.1 Myxococcales bacterium | reverse complement strand
GCTCGAGGAGGCCGTGGCCACGGACACGCCGCTGGTGGTCATGCCCCAGCGTTCGAGCCGCGCCATCCAGCTCCTGCACACCACGATGGATCGCCTGCTCTCGCCCCAATGCATCGTCCACGGCGTGTTGGTCGACGTCCACGGTATCGGCGTGCTGCTCATGGGCCCGAGCGGCGTGGGCAAGAGCGAGTGCGCGCTCTTCCTGGTCGAGCGCGGCCACCGCCTGGTCGCCGACGATCAGGTGATGCTGCGTCTGCTCCCCGACGACCGCGTCGCGGGCCGTGCGCCGCCGCTCCTGCGCCACCACCTCGAAGTGCGCGGCATCGGCATCATCAACGTGCGCGATCTTTTCGGCGCGACGGCCGTGCGCAGCGAGTGCGCCGTGGACCTCGTGGTCGAGCTCTCGCACTACAGTGACGACGCCGACTACGACCGGCTCGGTCTCGACGATCTCAGCCACGATCTGCTCGGCATCCGCATTCCGGCGCTGGAGATCCCCGTTCACCCCGGACGTGACATGGCGGTCTTGCTCGAGGTCGCCGCGCGCAATCAGCTCTTGAAGCGCGCCGGGCATCACGCGGCGCGGCGCTTCGTCGAAACCCTCAGCGGCGCCCTGGGCGTGCCCGAAGATCCCGGTCGATGAGCGCCTCCCTGACCCCGTCCCAACGCCCACCCTCGAGCCCCGTGCACGTCGTCGTCGTGACGGGCATGTCGGGCGCCGGCCGGTCGACCGCGCTGAACGTGCTCGAAGATCTCGGCTTCTTCTGCGTCGACAACCTGCCCCCCGCCCTGGCCCCAGCGCTTCTCGCGCGCATCGTCACGGGCGAAGAGATCGCGCGCGTGGGGCTCGGCGTCGACGTGCGCACGCGGGGCTTCTTGGAAGGCGCCGCGGAGGTCTTCGAGGCTCTGGAAGAAGCGGGTCACGAGGTCGAGGTGCTCTTCCTCGACAGCGCGGACAACGTCCTCGTGCGCCGCTTCAGCGAGACCCGACGCCCCCATCCCCTGTCTCCTGGCGGCGACGTGCTCACGGGCATCCAGCTCGAGCGCCAGCGCTTGGGGGCGCTGCGTGCGCGAGCCGGGCACGTCATCGACACCACCGAGCTCTCCGTCCACGATCTGCGCCGTGCGCTGGTGGATTGGGTCGCGCGTGGCGGTGGGCGACCGCGCATGGTCACCCGCGTGGTCTCCTTCGGCTTCAAGTACGGGCTGCCCGTGGACGCCGATCTGGTCTTCGACCTGCGCTACCTCCCGAACCCGCACTTCGTGCCGGAGCTTCGTCCGCTCCTGGGCACGGACGCTCCGGTTCGCGACTTCGTGCTGGCCATCGACGAGGCGCAGGCGTTGCTCGATGATCTCGAGCGCATGCTGAAGCGGCTGCTCCCCTTGTATGAGCGCGAGGGCAAGGCTTACCTGACCATCGCCCTCGGCTGCACGGGAGGACACCACCGCTCCGTGGCTCTGGCCGAGGAGCTCGCGCGGCGTCTTCGTGAAGGCTCGGACCGGGAGCTCGCCGTCAGCCACCGCGACGCACAGCGGGGATCCCCATGACCGCTCGCGGTCGCTTCGAGGTCGTGAACGAGCTCGGCCTGCACGCGCGGGCCGCCGCTCGCCTGGTCCAGGCGGCGAGCGGCTACCAGTCTCAGGTGAACGTCGCCAAGGACGGACGCGTGGTCGACGGCAAGAGCATCATGGGCCTGCTCCTGCTCTGCGGTCAGCGCGGGAGCTTCCTCGAGATCATCGCCGAGGGGCCCGACGAGGCCGAAGCCGTCGAAGCCCTCGGCGCGATCATCCGGGGCCGTTTCGGTGAAGAGCGATGACCGCGAGCGGGCGCATCGCGCTGCGAGGCATCCCCGCCTCCCACGGCGTCGCCGTCGGTCCGGTCGTGATGCTGGATCGCCGCCGAGGCCCCGTGCCTCGACACTCGGTCGAACCCCACGAGGTCGCCTCGGAGGTCCAGCGTCTGCGCGCCGCGATCGAAGCCTCGCGCCAGGAGATCGAGGCCGTGCGCGCCTCCATCGGTGAGGCGGCCTATTCGGACTATGGCCCGATCCTCGAGGCGCATCTGTTGATGCACCGGGACGATCTGCTGGTGGACGCCGCATGCCGGCGCATCGAGCACGGCCGCATCAACGCAGAGTGGGCGCTGCGCCGAACGGTCGACGAGTTGAAGGCGCCGCTGGAGCAGGCCGGCAGCGGCTACTTTCGCGAGCGTGCGGCGGACGTGGAGCACGTGGGCGAGCACATTCGGCGCCACCTCCTGGGCGAGCGCAGCGTGCTGCCACCCGTGGACGCTCCGTCGATCCTGGTGGCCAGCGATCTGAGCCCCGCGGATGCGGCGCGGCTGTTGCGCAGCAAGATCCGTGGCCTCGTCACCGCGACGGGGGGCGCCACGGGGCACACGGCGCTCCTGGCTCGCGCGCTCGAGATCCCGGCCGTCGTCGGCGTGGTCGGTGTGCTGGCCGCGGTCGACGCCGGCGAGCCCGCGATCGTCGACGGCTTCAGCGGCGAAGTCGTGTTTCGTCCGGACGCCGAGGAGGTCGGTCGCGCCGCCTCGCGTGCCTCCCGCCACATGACCTTCGTGCGCGGGCTGCGTGCGCGTCACGACTCGCCCGACGTGACGGCGGACGGTCTGCCCTTCGAGGTCTGGGCCAACATCGAGCTACCGGCGGAGGCGGCTCTGGTCGCGCATGATCAGGCGCCCGGCGTCGGGCTCTACCGCACGGAGTTCCTTTACCTCGGTCGCGAAGAGGCCCCCGACGAGGACGAGCAGACCCGCGTCTACACCGACGTGGTGAGCGTGCTCGCGCCCCGCCCCGTAGTCTTCCGCACCTTCGACCTCGGCGGCGACAAGCTGCCCACGCACGCCGCGCCTTGCGCGAATCCGGCGCTGGGCCTCAGGGCGATTCGTCTCTCCCTCGTCGACCCGGAATTCTTCCGGGGGCAGGTGAGGGCGATCCTGCGCGCGGCGGCCGCGGGCAGCGCCAAGCTGATGTTCCCGCTGGTGTCGACGCTCACGGAGCTGCGCGACGCGCGCGCTCTGGTGGATCAATGCGCGGACGATCTCGAGCGCGAGGGCGTGGCCTTCTCGCGCGTTCCCATCGGCTTGATGATCGAGGTGCCCTCGGCCGCCTTGATGGCGCACGCCCTGGCGGCGGAGGCCGACTTCTTCTCCGTCGGCACCAACGATCTCGTGCAGTACACGCTCGCGGTGGATCGGGGGGATGCGCGCGTCGCGGGGCTGGCGCGGAACCTCGACCCCGCCGTGCTCCGCCTGCTCGACATGACGGCGCGCGCTGCGGATGGGGCGAGCATCGGCCTATCCATGTGCGGCGACATGGCGAGCGATCCCGTCGCGCTGCCGGTGGTGCTCGGCCTGGGCTATCGGCGTCTCAGCGTCGCGCTCTCGGCGCGCCCGCTGGTGCGCGAGGTCGCCCGACGCGTCTCGCTCGAACGGGCACGGGGGGTCGCAGAAGAGGCCTTGGCCGCGGGGACGGCCGAAGAGGTTCGCGCGCTCTTGATCTCCGCCTTCGCCTCCGACCTCGGGGATCTGTGGCGCGAAGAGGGCATCGACGCCTAGGAGCGGCCTGTCAGGGCGCGGGGCAGTGCGTGGCGCTGAGGATCGCCTCGAGGGCCCCTTGGTCGGGGTAGCCGACGTGTTCGGCCACGGAGCGCCCGTCGGCGTCGAGTAGCCGCAAGCGCGGCACGCTCTCGATGTCGCCCAAGGTGCTCGAGCCTTCGAGCACGGCGCCCGAGGGATCGTAGGCGATGGGGAAGGATGGCGAGAGCGCGTGCTGCCAGGCGTCGGCCAGCTCCGCGGGACTCTGCTCGACCGCCACGCCGACCACGTGGACCTCGGGGTGGGCGCCGACGAAGGCGTTCAGAGGTCGCAGCGAGGCTTGGCTGGCACCATCGAAGGTGGCGAAGAGGAAGAGCAAGGTGCACTGGCCGCGTAGTTCGCTCAGCTCGATCCAGCGCTGGTCCGTGGTGCGCAGCCCGAGATCGATCGCCGGAGCCGCCAGGGGTGTCGGTGTACTGCCGATGAACGGGTCGGGCTCCGAAGCGGCGCCCGTGCTCCCCGGGCCGTTCGTCGTTGCCGCGCCACAGCCCAAGCACAGTGGAACCAGCGCGACGATCCCGAGGGCGACCTGCCGGACCCTGCGCCGCAGCGATGGCGGTCGCGATGCGCAGGCTGCTCGCCTCATTCGTCGTTCTTGCGCTGGCCGACGAAGCCGTCGTCGCGCTCCTTGAAGAGCACGTTGAAGCTCGTCAGCGAGCCGTAGCAGCCCGTGATGTACTGCGTCAGCTGCGCCTTCTCGGGCGCGGCGAGGCCCTTGTGGGCGTTTACCTTCTGCTCGAGCACGCGCAGCTTGTCGCGCACCATCACGATCTTGTGGAAGAAGGCGTCGATGGGCATGCGCTTCTCCTGCGTGCCCTCCTTGCCAGGAACGAGCACCACCTCGCCGCCATGCCAGCGCTCTGACATATGGACGCTACGTATGCCGGTCTCCTCCAGCAAGACCTCGCGCAGCACCTGCCTGAAATCGTCCATGTCCATATCGATGTCTACTTCCCTTGGCAGAGGTTTCGGTGGCGGCGGGCCATCCGCCTCGCCATAGCGTCGCGGCGCCCCGGCGACCTTGCGGCGCTTCAGCACGCCGTCGAAGGAGGCGCCGACGGGCTTGTGGCTCGAGCAGGTCCCCGTGTCGGCCAGGGGCGAAGGCCAGCAGCCGAGGCGACACTCTCCGGAGGCGATGTCGCGCTCATTGCGCCAGAGCTCGATGAAGAAGCCGCACGTGCCGCAGCGACCGTCGAGGTTTCGTTCCACGGCCGAAGGCTACCACGGCGCCCGGTCTAGGGCCGCCCCTTCGAGTGGGGTCCGGCGCGCCTGCGACGCCAGCGTCGGACGACCAGGAGGGTGAGCAGAGACGCCGTCAGGAAGACGAGCCAGGGCGCCGCGACACGCAGGTAGAAGGCCAGCACGGTCTGCTCTCCGCGCACCGGCCCGCGGGGTGTTCCGTCGGCGCACACGAAGGGATGTCCGCGCTCGTAGCTGCAGCGATCGAGCAGCGCGCCGTCGGGAGTGCGCGCCTCGATCGTCACCCGCGCCCCGTCGATCTCGACGCCCACGAAATGGTGCACGGGCAAGAAGGCCAGCTGGTAGTCCGGCGCCCGATCGAGGCGATACAGGGGCGCGCCGCCACCGCCGGTCACGATGTATTTGAGGCCCGCCGCGTCGCCGCGCTCGTACAGGTGGTCGTGCCCCTCGAACACGAGCTCGACGCCGCCGTCGCGCAGGGCGTCCTCTAGGCCTTGCGCGATCTGGAGCGCGTTCGGGCCGTGGTAGCCACCCGAGAGTGGGCCGTGGTGGAGGGCCGCGAAGAGATGGGGCACCTGGTCGTCGCTGGCCCGGAGCAGCTCCGCGTCGAGCCATGTGCGCTGCTTGGTTCCAGCCGAGACGTCCTGGTTCGAGTCGAGCACGAGCACCCGCACCGGATCCCAGTCGAAGGCGTAGTAGGGCTCGACCCGGCCAGCGGCCAAGGGCGTGCGCACGAAGCGTCGGTAGACCCGCGCGCCCGCGCCTTCGACGAAGAGCTCGTGGTTGCCGAGCACGGGGAAGAGCGGGACGTGGTCGTAGAGCGTACGCGTCTGCTCGAAGAAGAGCTGCCAGTCGTCGATGTTGGTGCCGGCGTAGACCATGTCGCCCGTGTTCAGCACGAACTCGGGGTCGAAGTCGCTCACCGCCGCCGCCACCGCGCGGTGAGCCTCGGGGTCGCTGCGGTTGTCGCCGTAGACGGCGAAGCGCGCGCGCGTGGTGGAGCGTGGCGGAGCCGTTCGCAGCGTGCCGTGCAGCACCTCACCCGCGGGCAAGTCCACCTCGTAGACGTAGGCGCCACCGGCCTCGAGTCCGTCGAAGATTAAGGCATGCACGACCCCGTCGGTCTCGTCCCGCCCCTCGAAGACGGCGTCTCCACTTCGGAGCCGCGCCGTCACCGTCCCCGGCGCGTCGAGCTCTAGCATCAGCGTCGCGCGCTCTTCGCGCACGTCCATCCAGTAGGGGGACTTGCGCAGGTCCTGGGCCGACGCGGGCGCGAGCACGAAGAGGGCCGCGAGCACGAACGCCGCCAGGCTCGTGGACCCGCGCACGAGCATCACGGCAGGAGCCCCCGCAGCCAGGCCGCGAGCTCGTCCCGCTCCTTCGCTTGCTCCGCGGCTACCACCACGCGGTCCGGCGGTCCGAAGCGCAGCAGGCCGTGATCGCGCAGGGTGGTCAGCGCCGAGAGCAGACGCGGCTTGGAGAGGGATTCGCGCAGTTCGATCTCGCCCCCGAGGTAGAAGCGCTGGCCCATGGTCAGGGTGCGCTTCACCCACTCCTTCTTGGTCAGCTCCGTGCCCGGCGTGAGCGCCAGGATCGCGAGACGGTAGCTCTCGACGTAGGTGTGGAGCATGCGGGCGTAGAGCGTCACCCGCTCGCCCTTTGCGCCCAGGGACACGCGCTCTCCGTCGAGCACGAGCTCTTCGCCGTCGATCATCCGGCGCAGGCTCTGCTCGAAGATCTCTTCGAAGGGCGCGTCGGCGCGGTACATGAACTCGTACTTGAACAGCCGCGACAGGCGACGGGCTCCGTCCCGGACTTCCTCGAGCGACACACCCTCGGCGCCCGTCTTGGTCACGAAGGAGGCGATCACGGCGCTCGAGACGAAGAAGTGCAGGATGTTGTTCTTGTAGTACTCGAGGGCGATGCGTCGCTCGTCGGCGATGGCGTAGATCGTCTCCGGACCTTCGCCGTGCTTGGTGATCATGCGCGCGTCCAGGAAGAGCGCCAGCGCCTGATCCCGCGTGTCCTCGCGCAGCTGTCCCTGCTCGTCCAGCATCGGGGTGGCGATGTGGGCACCGTGGGCCGCGAGGGATTCGACCAGCTCCTGGGCGATATGGGTCAGCTCCGGCGCGGACGCGCCGCGTTGACGCCGGAGCAGGAGCGCGCTCGCCATCAGCGCCGCCGGCGTCACCACCGTCACGCGATCGATTTCGTGACTCACGCGGTGCGCCAGGCGTTGCACCAGGGCGCGACGCTCGCGCGGGTTGAGCGGCTCCTTCGGATCGCCTCCGGGCGCGAGCGCCTCCGCGCGCATCTGGTCGAAGGGTAGGATCTCGCCCACCTGCACGTAGAGTCGACCGTAGCGGGCGCGCAGGATCTTCGGCGCCCGCAGTAGCCCGCCCACGTCCTCTCGACCCTTCTCGCCTCCGCCCAGCTCGTGCACGTAGGAGCGCTCCTCCACCACCCTCTCGTAGCCGATGGAGATGGGCACGAAGGAGATGCGGCGCGCGTTCAGCTTCAGGGCGTTGTCGACGACCATGGAGAGCAGGCCGTACTTGGGGGGCAAGAGCTTGCCCGTGCGCGAGCGCCCACCCTCCAGGAAGAACTCGATCGGGGAGCCCTCGACCAGCAGCTTGCGCACGTAGGCGTCCACCAGCGCTGCGTACAGCTTCTTGCCCTGGAAGCTGCGCCTGATGAAGAACGCGCCGCCACGCCGGAGCACGGGGCCCAGCGGCCAGAAGCTGAGGTTGTCGCCCGCGGCGATCAGCGGCGGTGACAGCGCGTGCTCGTACAGCACGTAGCTCAGCACGAGGTAGTCGACGTGGCTCTTGTGGCTCGGCAAGAGCACGACGGCGCCCTCGCGCATGGCCTCGCGCAGGCGATCGATGCCCTCCTCGTCGATCACGATGCCGTCGTAGATGCGGTTCCAGACCCAGTGCAGCACGCGATGCAGGAACGCGATCATCGTCGGCGTCTGACGCGCGGCGAGGCGGTCGAGGATGTGGCGGACCTTCTTCTCGACCTTCGCCCGGCTCTGGCCCGTGCTGCGCATCTCGGACTCGATGGGCTTCTGCACGCGCGGCGAACGCAGGAGCTCTTCCTGCATGCGGCCCACGGTCTTCTTGTGCGGGCCGAGCACGACCGTGCGCTCGCGCTCCATGCGTCGCAGCAGGGCGTAGCGCACCTTGTCCGCGATCTGCTCGTCCGTGAGATCGGCGTGGGCGGCCATGAACTCGGCCAGATCGAAGGGCTCGCCCGAGCGCAGCTTGGCGTTCTTGTAGTTGAGCAGGAACTGGAAGAACACGCGCACGCGGCCGGGCCACTCGACGGGACCGAAGAAGAAGTCGACCAAGCTCGGCTTGGGTTGGGGAGGGCGCATGCTGAAGACGAAGGTCTGCGGCAAGAGCAGGATCGGTGTCTCGAGGTGGCGTTGGGTCACGACCAACGTGCGGATCAGATCCGCCTCGAGCTCCTCCCCCTTGCGGCTCGGGCGTCCCAGCCTCGGTGGCTTGCGCAAGAAGAGCTGCGCGCTCTGTCCGCCCACGACCACCTGTCGCAGCGCCTCCTCCTCCGGGATCTGCCGATGCAGCCTGAGGCGCCGGTCCCCCTTGCCGAACGGCTCGAGGATCCACAGCCCGAGGTCGTTGACGAAGCGGACCAGAGGCAGCCCGAAGCGCTTGAGCAGGAAGTCGAGGCAGAGGAAGTCGAGGATCGAGATCGACCGCATCACGTAGACGACGACCCCGCGCCGCGCCGAGGCCCGCACCTTGGCGCTCCAGCTCTCGTCCACGCGGATGTGGGAGAAGAAGCGCCGGTAGACCCAACGCAGGAAGGCGTTGGGTTTGTAGGGCGTCGCCCCCATCGGGGAGCTGTCGGGGTCGGCGTCGGCCATGGGCGCCGAGACCCTAGCCCGGTTGGCGCGACGAATCACCCGCCGGGGATGCGAATCACCCGCCGGGGATGCGAACGCCCTGGCCGTCGCCCTAGAACGCCACGCGCAGGGCGCGTCGCTGACCGGGCGCGAGGCGGATGCCTTGCAGCAAGCGACGCTGGCTGCCCTGGACCACCTCGATGTCGTAGCTGCCCGGCGTGAGGGTGGCGACGACGCCGCTGCCCAGGCTGCCGACCACGTTGCCGCTACGCCGGACGATGGCGCGACCGAAGACTAGGCGCCCCGCGACCTCCGCCCGCACCTCGAGCAGCGCCGTCGGCACCTCCACCGTCAGGCCTCGCACCTGCCCGGCGACGACCTGAACGGGCACGTCGCGGTGGGTGCCATCGAAGGTGTCCGCCAGGCTGATGCGCGCCACGTAGGCGCCGGGGATGGCGGACAAGGGCAGGGCGCCCAGGCCGCAAGCAGCCGACGCGATGGTGCGTCCGTTCTGGATCAGCTCGACGGTGGCGCGGCTCTCCACGCCGTTGCGCGTGGCGCTGCAGCGGAGGCTGCCGGCGGTGCTGGGCGCCGGCTGGGTGTTGTTCTGCGTCGCGCTGGGTTGGGTCGCGACGGTGGCCGTCCCGACCCGGACGGCGACGGGCCGCGCCACGACGGTGGGACGCGTGGAGAGGGTCCGGACGGTCACGCGCGGGGCCATGACGAAGTCCCACGCCTGTGCCTCGCTCGTCGTCGCCGGGAGGGCGAGGGCCACGAGGGCGAGGGCGAGTATGCGGTTCATCGGGAGGTCCTTTCGTGAGTCAGGGAAAATCCCTGCGCTCGTGAGATCGACGAGTGCCGAGGACCAACGATTCAACCGCGCGTCTGCAGCCCGCGCCTCAGCCGCTCGCTGGGCGGGAGAAGATCGCGGTGCACTCGGGCACGCTCGCCCAGCCGCGCTCTCGGATGGCCTCGGCCATGCCGTCGCCGAAGAACGCGCCGCAGGTCGTCGCCGCGCTGTCCACGTCGTCGAAGGCATAGTCCGTGCGGATCCACGTACGCCTGAAGCCATGCGTGGTCTCGAGCTCGTCGAAGTACTCGTCGAGGGCGGGGTGCACGCGGGGCCGCTCGTGGCCGGTTCCGAGCGTCTCGACGATCACTACCATGCCGCACGGGCGCACGATCCTGTCCATCTCGGCGACCGCATCCGAGACCTCCTCGCGCCAGCCATCGGGCATCCACAGCCGGAAGTGGCCGAACACCCAGCCCGCGACCGCGACGTCCACCGAGCCCGTCGTGAGCGGTATCTCGCGCGCGTCGGCGAGGTGGAACGTGGCCCGAGTGATGCCCGCTTCCTCGAGCCGCGCCCGGGCCACGTCGAGCATGGGCGCCGCGCGTTCGACCAGGTGCACGTGCGCGGTGCGGTGACCCAAGAGGCGCGCCACGCGCCCGGTGCCTGCGCCGACATCTGCGAGCGTCAGGCCGTCGAAGGGCGCCAGGCGTTCGAGTTCGCGCACCAAGTTGCCCTCGACGTCCTCCGCCGAGATCAGGGCGTCGTACTCCCGCGCCCGCGTCTCGTAGATTCGTGCCTGATCATCGGCGGGTCTGCGCATCGTCGGCCCTTTGCCACGCGGGCGTAGCGCACGCCAGCGAGGCTCGCGCGGATCGACCGAAGTCCTTCCCGGTGCGTGGCCACGGCGAATGGTCCCAGGCTTGGACACGGTAACTTCACCATGGGACGCGCCACGACATGGATGGCCTGCGCCCTGTGCCTGGTCTGGGCTGCCCTGCCCTCGAACGCGCGTGGCGCCCAGACCTTGCCCGAGGGCGCTCACGTGGAGCGGCTCCTGATCGACAAGAGCACGCACCGCTCGAGCGTCTTCGACGGTGACCTCTTGCTCACCACCTACGCCGTCGCGCTCGGACGCGGCGGGCCGGGGGCCCTCGAGATCTATCACATCGTTCGCGTCAATCTGCGGGCGCGGGAGGCGTGCGCGTGCACGAGGGCTTGCGCGGCGAGCGGTTGTCTGATCGAAGGGGGGGATGACCACCACGAGCACTGACCTACCGTTCGAGATCTGTCCGCGGGAGACCGAGTTCTCTGACGTGGACCTTGGAGACAAGCGCCGGGAGGACCGGGCTCGGGTGATTTTCGGCGCATGGTCCGCGGCCCCGGAGAGCAGTCTGCCGCGCGCCATGAAGGATTGTGCGGGGCTGGAGGGGGCGTACCGCTTCTTCAACAACCCGCGGGTCGATAGCGACGCGCTGGTTGCTCCGCACGTCGCCTGCAGCTGGCAACGGGCGGTCCACGCCTCGGCCGCCGGGCTCTGGGTGCTCGCGATCCAGGACACGACGGAGCTGCGGTTTGGTGGCATCAAGGAGAGGGAAGGGCTTGGTGAGTTGATGAATAAGGGGGAGGGTTTCTACGCGCACACCGGGCTGCTGGCATGCCTCACGAAGACCGCGGGCCCAGGTGGTGCCGTGGGTATTCCGCTTGGCTTGGCGGGGTGCGAGATCCTGGTCCGGCCCAAGGACCGTCTCAAGAAGCCTCCAGAGATGAGTAAGAAGGAGTGGGGGCGCACCCGCCACTTCGCCGAGGACAACGAGTTTCTGCGCTGGGAGCGTCTGGCCAGCGACTGCGGCTTCCACGTCCTAAGCCAGCCGATCTTGGCCCGCCAGCTCTTCGCGCCGAGAAGTGTTCAAGCTTGAGAAGGGCGGCACCCTCTTGCTCGCGCGCCTCGGCGAGATCGAGGCCGAGCTCGACAAGCTGCGGGTTGAAGCCAACGAGCTCGACGACCGCATGCGCGGACTGCTCGAGGCGGTGGGCCGGGTCTCCACCACGGTCGGCCTGCTCGAGTGCTTCGACGAACTGTGGGACGTGCTCGCGCCCGAGGAGCGCCTCGACCTCGTGCGCCTCCGGGTGGAGCGCATCGACGTGGACCTCGACGCGGGCAAGCTCGACCTGCACCTGCACGACCTGGCCGCGCCCTTCCCACCCGTGCCAGACCCGGGAAGCACCGACGAGCCCG
>JAACVI010000418.1 GCA_009992505.1 Myxococcales bacterium | reverse complement strand
GGGCGCCGCGCCGGCCGATGCTCGCGCCCACGTCGCTCGACCCCACACCGGGGCCGAATCGATGAAGAACCGACCGTCCACCGCGGCGGGCCTCGACCAAAACCCCTACTGATCAGAGTTCGGCCTCTCATGCGTCGCTCGCTCCTCTCCCGCTCGCTCCTCTCCCGCTCGCTCCTCTTCACGCTCCTCACGGCGCTGTGCTTCGGTCTGCTCACCGCGCCGGCCTCCCTCGCTCGGGCACAGGAGGGCGACGCGCCCTCGAATCGCCGCGTCGAGGCGCGGGCGCACTTCCAGCGCGGACTCGACTTCTTCGACGAGGGTCGCTTCGACGCCGCCCTCGCCGAGTTCCAACGCGCGAACGAGATCTCTCCCTCGGGCGAGGCGCTGTACAACCTGGGGCGTGTCCACGCGGCTCTGGGCGACGCCGTGGCGGCGACGCAGGTCTTCGAGAGCTACCTCGCGCAGGCCGGAGACGACGTCCCCGCCGCCCGACGCGCCGAGGTGCAGGAGCGGCTCGCCCGACAGCGCGCCCGCATCGCGCGGCTGTGGGTGCAGGCCAACGACGCCGACGGCACGCCCGTCTCCGCCGCCATCGTCAGCCTCGACGGCGTGGATCTCCCCGCGCCCCACGACGGCGCGCCCTTCCTCGTCTCGGCGGGGTCCCACACCCTCGGCGTCCGCGCGCCGGGCTACGATCAGGTCAACCTCGCGCTGACCATCGCTGGCGGTGACGAGCGTCACGTCCAGGCCGATCTGCATCGCGTCACGCGTGCCCGCGGCACCCTGCGCGTCACCGCCTCCTTGCCCGCCGTGGAGGTCCACGTGGACGGTCAGGCCGTGGGTCGGACGCCGCTGCTCTCGACCATCCCCGTGTCCGCGGGCGAGCATCACCTCCTGGCCCATCGGGCCGGCTACGACGACGTGGAGCGCACCGTCACCGTGCTCGAGAACGCCGACGTCGAGGTGAACCTGCGCCTGATGCCCGCCGCCTCGCCCCAGCCGGGTGAGATCGGGCAGATCCGTCTGCGCTTGCCCTCGGCGCCTCACCTCGTGCGCCTGGATGGAGAGCCGATCGATCTCAGCCGGGCCGGCGCGACGCTGCCCGTTGGACCTCACCACCTGCGCGTCGAGGTCGCGGATCGCGAACCCCAGGAGCAGATGGTCGACGTCTCGGCGGGCACCACGGTCGATCTCACGATTCATCTGGTGTGGACGCCCGACGCCCAGGCCGAGAGGCGGAGCACGGCGCACCGCAGACGCTTCGGGGGCCGGCTCGCCAGCGGCATCGGCGTGGCCCTGCTCGGCGCGGGCCTGGGCGTCTTCGGTTGGAATCAGCACGAGATCGCCCAGACCGACGCCGAGGTTCGCAGGCGCAACGATCGATGCGAGCCCCCAGGCGCCGATCCCATCTGCTTCGACCCGGCCTTCTTGGACGCAGGGGCCGCGCTCACCGCCGACCAGCATCGTCAGAACATCGTCCGCGCGGTCAGCCTCAGCGGGGCGGCCGTGGGCGCCGTGACCACCGCCATCGGCCTCACGCTCTGGCTCTCGTCACCGAGCGACGCGGAGATCGATGCCTCCGCGTCGGCGTCCGCGCAGCTCCGCGTGGGCCCGACGGGCGCGCAGCTTCGCGTCACGTTCTGAGGCGGTCTGGCCAGGCGTGCGATCGCCTGGGGCGCGTTCGCCTGCGGCGCCGCGCGCTAGTTCTTGTGGCGGTAGACGATCAGACCGTGCGTGAGGTCGTAGGGAGAGACCTTCACCGTGACGTGATCGCCGAGCAGGACGCGGATGCGATGCTTGCGCATGCGACCGCCGATTTGGGCGCGAATGGAGGCCCCAGCATCTGTCTGAATCATGAAGAACCCGCCCGCGAAGACTTCGCTGACGACGCCCTCCAACTCCAGATGATCTCCGTGACTCATGCAAGCTCCTCTAAACGTCCTAGGGCAAATAGCCCTCGCGAGGCGGTTGCTAGCCCATCCTCGGGGACCTGTCGAGCCCCGGCCTGTGCTCGGAGGTCGGATCGAGGGCGCCGAAGGTTTCGAACGCGATCCACCCCCACGTTCAGGATCGACAGAGGCTGGGCGCTCTGATCTAGTGCTCGGCTC
>JAACVI010000417.1:0-2134 GCA_009992505.1 Myxococcales bacterium | reverse complement strand
CCACCACCGTGAGCAGATTCCGGGTGGCCTGCGTGTTCAAGAGCTCACCGAAGCGATCCCGAGCCTCGATGGTCTGGGGCGTCGGCACGCCGGCGACGCACTCGATGCGGCGACGCTCGAGCACACCGGTCCAGGGGTTCCCGTCCACGAGGGGCAGGTTGAAGCCGGTGTTGAACTGAAGCTGCGCCACCGCGCTCGACCCGACGACCGCCGCGTTGGCGATGGCCGGCACGGTGCGCGTCGTGGTGCCGGGCGCTGCGCGGTCGAGCACGCTGCTCATGGCCGTGATCAGCGAGGCGCGGTCGTTGGCGAAGAAGGCGCTGCCCGTACCGCCCGCGTCGGCGAGTCCGTTCAAGCGTGCGGTCACGGCGGCGTCGCCGCGGACGTTGAAACCAACGACGTAGAGTCCGTCGACGTCACCCGTACATGCGCCCGTGCTGCTGCTGTAGGCGCACATGCTGCGCGCCGTGTCCTCGGGCGTGCTGTAGGGGCAGGTGTATCCGGGCGTGTCGCAGTTGTAGGGCGCACCACGCATGTCCGCGTTGGGGTAGCCGTCCGTGAGCAACACGGCGTAGCGGCTGCGGCAGGCGGCGTAGGGATCGCCCGCATCGCCGACGACGCGCACCGGCTTCACGTCCGGATGGTTGTTCAGATAGTAGTTGAGGTCGTCGAGCATGCCCGCGATCGGCGTTGCGCCGAAGGGTCGCAGGCCGGTGCTGGTCAGCGCGTCCTGGATCTGTTGGTTGGTCACCGTCTGATCGGTCGCGTCGGTGCCGACGGAGATCAGCTGACCTGCCGTGGCGCTCGCGTTACGAGCGCCGTTGTCCATCATGTACGTGGTGGCGCAGCCGGGGAAGGTGAAGGGCCGAGGAGTGCCGTAGGAATAGTCTCCCCGGATGCCGGCGGAGTCGGCGAGACGCGCGTTGAAGATCGACCGCGTCACCAAGGGCTCCGAGTCGGTGAAGGTGCCGACGCCGTCGAAGGTCATCAGACCGAAGCGGATGCGATCACGGTACGCATCCAGCACGCCGTCCGTGCTCTGCGAGCTCCAGTTCAGTGCGATGTGCGGCAGGTAGTAGCCGAAGTCGTACTGCGTGGCGTAGGCCGCCGTGTTGCGCGACTGGGTCGTGCAGGAGAAGTCGTTGAAGCCGCCCGTCAGCGCCTCGAGCACGGTCGCCCAGCGGTTCTGCTGGCTCCTCGTGCAGTCCGGCAAGCAGTTCGTGCAGGACGGGCTGCCGCTCGTGCATGCGCAGTCGCCTAGCCTCTCCATCGAGCCGGAGGTGTCGACCATGAGCATCACCACCGGACGCACGTTGCGTACGTCCGGCGCCTGAGCCGCAGCCTGTGTAGGCAGACCCATGATCGTCGCGCCGAGCGCGAAGACGAAGGCGAGTGGGAGGGTTCTAAGGCGTGCCATGGTTGCTCCGTTCATCGTCCGAAGGGTCCCGAGAGGCCGTAGACCCGTGCGTCGCTGGCGCTCTCGTGAAGGTAGGTGCCCGTGCTGCTGTCGATGTCGGCCGTGCCGACGCCACGAACGCGGGTGCGTCCACGCGACGTGTAGGTCGCGCGGAGGTACTGAAGACGGCCACGTCCATCCGAACGGCTGCCGCGCACGGCGCCCGTGTAGGTGTAGGCGTCGTAGATGTCGACCAGCACCAAGGGTTCGTAGGCGTTGCGCTGGCCGAGGGAGGTCTGATCGAGAGGCACGGTCGTCATGGCCGAGCCCAGGTCCGTTCCGTACAGGCGATAGGCGTCGTGGTTCGACGCGAGCGGCACCTCGAAGGGCGCCAGATCGAGGGCCTGAGAGCCCGTCGCGCGGTTGAGCTCGCTGCTGCGTGTCATCGCCTGCAAGAGCGCGCCAGGGCCGTAGAAGTCGACCCAGGCCAGGGCCGACTGGGCGCCCGACTCGCCGATGTAATCCGTCTGCAGAGCCTGTCGCGAGTAGCCCGCGCCGCGCACTTCGTAGGCCGTCGTGTGCACGCCCACCAGCGCCGTCGCCGTCACCATCAAGAGCACCAGCATGACCACGAGCATCACCGCGCCCTCTTGCTCCTGGCGGGGACCACGTTTCGGATCATGACGGAGTGGAATCTGCGGCTTCATACTCATCTGCGGCTTCACAATCTGCGGCTTC
>JAACVI010000357.1 GCA_009992505.1 Myxococcales bacterium | reverse complement strand
GAAGACGCGCACATGGCGCGCTGCCTCGCTCTCATGGATCGCTCGGGTCAGCTCGGTCACCGACATGCCCGCGATTGCGCCGCCGATCACCACCGCGTCGGGCGGGTGGCTGCCCAGGCCGATCAACGCCGTCGCCAGGTTCTCGGGCTGCTCGACCTCCAGCGCATTGGCCAGCTTCTCCACCTCTTCGACTCCCAGCGCGTGGGAGAGGTCCCACAACGTGGGTTTGCCCCTCAAGAGCTCATCCGGGATCGGGTAGCCGTAGCGGCGCAGGAAATCGAGCGTATCGACGCGACGGAAGCGAAGGTGACGGCCCGGCGTGCGGAAGAACCGCATGCGCCCGCGCTCCGCCCAGTTGTGGATCGTCTTGAGATCCACCTCGCAGAACGCGGCGAGCTGAGACGCAGTGAGCAGGTCGGGGGAGCGAGAGGCCACGGGGGCCAGTTAGCGTCTCCCCTGGCTGTTGTAAAGATGCTCCAATTTCGAGGCCTCGGGGCCCCGTTCGCCGCCGACTCCGGCGGAAAATTCAGCTATCCACGTCTTGGGACACCCAGCGCCCGTCGATCAGCGAGATGCGTGTGCCGCCTGGCACGGCGGTCTCTACGACGGAGTGTTCGGGGTCTCCGGGCAGGACGATGGTGGGCACCTGTCCGACCCACAGGAAGCGCGGGGCGATCAGCGGAGGACGTCGGCCCTGGGCACGGTCGAGGGCCGCTTGAGCGTCAGGCTCCTCGGACAGGTTCTCGAGCGTACGCAGGGTGGGTGGCGGAAGCAGGATCTCGCCCTTGGCCGCCGCGTCGAGGGCTACTCGCGGTCGCATCCACGCGCCTGCAGTGGTCTCGAAGAGGTCGGGCGCCGGTCGTTGGCCCGAGGGTGCGCGCACCAGGAAGAAGCGAGCGTCGTAGCGTCGGCGCTCCACCTCCGGGGTGATCCAGCGCGCATAGGGCCAGAGCCCGCCGACGGCCACGTTCAGGCCAGACTCGGCCAAGAGCGACTCGAAGGACTCGCCCGCGTTGGCGCGCTCCCTCAGCGCCGACGGGGCCGCGCCCTCGAGGCCCAGGAGCACTCCAGCCTCTTCGAAGGTCTCGCGCGCCGCAGCGACGAAGAGGGCGCGAGCGCGATCTTCCGCGAGCTCTTCACCCAGGCGAAGCCGCGCATCGGCCGATTCGAGACCGCTCGTTCGCCGCCACACGTCGATGGAGGCGTCCGCCGCGTCGACCGTGCCGCCGGGGAAGACGTGAGCGCCGCCCATGAAGCCGCTCTTCTGATGCCGGCGGACGAGGTAGACCTCGAAGCCGTCGTCCGCGTCGCGCAGCAGCAAGACGGTCGCCGCGTCTCGGGGCTCGGCGGCTTCCCCTTCTCGGCCCAACTCGAGCATGCCCCTCTCGCTCCCGCCGACGTTCCTTCAGCCCTTCTCGAACACGCGCGTCGCCGGCACGCCGATGGCGACCGTGAGACGAGAGAGGGTCTCGAGGGAAGGCGTGTGGCGTCCCGCTTCGACGCGCGCGATGTTCGGCCGATGGATGCCAGTGCGCCGCGCGAGCTCCGCTTGGGTGAGCCCGGCCTCGAGGCGCAGCTCCTTCAGCCTCGCGCCGAGGCCCGCGCCGTCGAGCAGAATGGAAGGCACGTCGACCGCGCTCCCGTTCCTGCCGTGAGCCGCGATCTCCGCCGCGATGACCGTGATGGACAGATCACCCTCGAGGGTGATCGTCGCGCTCTCGGCGTTCTCCGCCAGATCGATCGAGACGATGCGTGATCCGTCGTCCTCGTCGGAGAGCGGACGCGGGAAGAGGGCGCAGCGTCCATCCCCGAGGATCGTCAACAGCTCGTGGCCGGAGGGTGCGAGGGTGACGAACTCGAAGCGTTGGGCGCGATCTGGATCCGAGCGCCGGAGCAACGCGCCGACGATGCGCGGCACGTCCTGGTCGGAGCGAGCCACCAGGCCTTCGCAGATCTCGTCGACGATCTCCTCGATCTCCGGATCGATGGTCGCCCCGATCAAGTGGACCGCGATGCAGGCCCCCGAGGCCCGGAGGTAGCCCAGCGCCCAGAGCAGCTCGTCGTCACCGTAGGCGGCGCTGCCCGCGTCCAGCACGACCCCGACGCACCCGGGCGCCCCGTTCGCCCCTCGGGCGCGGTGGCCCTGGGCGGCGACATCGATATGTGCGGGTGAGACGGCGTCCAGCTTGACGCCATGCTCTTCGAGCGTCGTGCGCCAAGGCAGCGCAACGGACGGGCGGTCGGAGAGCAACGTGACGGTCGCGGGCATGCATCCTCCCAGGGGAGTTTCGAATTACATCACGCTGGGCCTAGGGCTCAAGTGACTTCGTCGAAGGTCGACTCGATCGTGGGTCCGGAGACCCCGGGCCGCGCCCCGCCCGAGAACCGAAGTTGGGGTGGAGACGCAGCCGCGCCAGTCCATACATCATCGCGCAGAGGAGTAACAAGCCGACGAGCCACTGACCGTAACCGAGGCGGTGGGCGATGGGCCGTGACGCCAGCCCGTAGGCGAACTCGAGGTGAACGCAGTAGAGAAGCAGCGACGTCTTTCCAAACACCCGCAGGGGTGAATAGGCCAACGGCCTCTCCAGCAGGTGGAGCAAGCCGGCGACGCTCGTCGCGATGCCGACGCGATGCACGGCGCGCACGAGTTTCGCGCTGGAGGGCAGCGCCTGCGTCAGTGTCTGAACGTAGTGCAGGTCGCCGCCGGCGAGCGCGCCGAGGCCAGCGAAGAGGGCCGCGCCGAGCGCGAGCGTTCGTGCCAACGCTTCGCGTGAGCGCGCGTGTCCGACGCTCAGGCCGAAGACCGCGCCGAAGAGCGCGTAGCCGAGCCAGGGCGCGAGCGGGAACATCCCCATCGTGCCCACGCCGGCCACCGCAGGCCACGCGCCGAGGTAGCCGGCCACGGCGCCGGGCAACGCGCCAGGGAGGATTCGGCCCAGGGGTTCCGTGACGAGCATGACGATCGCGCCGAGCACGGCCGACGGGACGCGCCGCTCGGGCAGGCGCAGCATCGGAGCCAGCAGGGCGACCAGGGCCAGGCTCGCGCCGATGCTCTGCAGGACGTCCACGCGCAGCAGGCCGGGCAGGCGTTGTGGCGTCCAATGACCGGTGAGGAAGAGACCCAGAGCCCAGAGCCCGACGCCTGCCACGGCGCGCATGCGCGCACGGGGGAGACCGCGAGCCCAGTCCTCCGTCGCCAGCCACGCCAGGCCGAGCCCCGCCAGCATGGGGAGCCACATCGGCACCGTCGAAAGGCGCAGGAGAGCGGTGCCGTCGATCAGCCACATGCTCAGCCGCAGACCGTAGCCCACGACCAGCACGCCCAGGCCCCGCGCCGCCAGCTGCTGTCGGGCCACACCGAGGGGACGCCCGCGCGAATGTGCCGCCTCCAGCTTCAGCGCCGCCGCCGCCCCTGCCAGGAAGAGGAAGAGGGGAGCGGCCATGCCCCCGAAGATGCGCAGGGCCGTGAAGCCTTCACCCGCCTTCAGGCTCGGCCTCAACCAGGCGTCCGTCGTATGCCAGACGAACATCGCCACCACGGCCAGCCCTCGCAGATCGTCGAGGAAGGGCACGCGCGGACTCGCCGTCGCATTCTTGGACACGCTCATGGCCTTGGAACTCGGCACTTCGGCGGGGACGGTTGACACCCCGGAGGCTGCTTGCTACCTGAGCGCCGCTCGCGCGTCGACCTGTCGATTGCGTGGGAAGCCGCGGCGCACGTCCTCGTCCACTCGTCCCCGCCACGGCTGCGGACCCCACGAAAAGGGAGCGCATGCGGTGCTGAAATCCATCTGCATCTTCACGGGCAACGCCAACCCCGAGTTGGCCGAGCGTATTTCCGACTACCTCGAATCACGCCTTGGGCGTTGCCGCATCGCTCGCTTCTCGGATGGTGAGTGCTTCGCGCAGATCCAGGAGAACGTGCGCGGCACCGACGTCTACGTCGTGCAGCCGACCTGTTCGCCGGTGAACGACAACCTGATGGAGCTGCTCGTCATGTGCGACGCGCTGAAGCGAGCCTCCGCCGGCTCCATCACCGCCGTCATGCCCTACTACGGCTACGCGCGACAGGACCGCAAGGCCGCGCCGCGCACGCCGATCACGGCGAAGCTGGTGGCTGATCTGATCAGCGCGTCGGGCATCACGCGCGTGGTCGCGATGGATCTCCACGCCGGTCAGATCCAGGGCTTCTTCAACATGCCCTTCGATCATCTCTATGCCATGCCGGTCTTCCTCGACAGCTTGCGTTCCCGCTTCACCGAGGTCCCCGTCTTCGTCTCGCCCGACGCTGGCGGTGTGGAGCGAACGCGCGCCTACGCCAAGCGCATCCGCGCCGATCTCGCGATCATCGACAAGCGCCGCGAGGAGGCCAACGTCTCCGAGGTCATGCACATCATTGGTGACATCGAAGGTCGCGAGTGCGTGCTGATGGACGACATGATCGACACGGCCGGTACTCTGACCAACGGCGCCGCAGCGCTGATGGCGGCCGGGGCCAAGAAGGTGATCGCGGCCGCGACCCACCCCGTGCTCTCCGGACCGGCGGTCGAGCGCATCGCGGCCTCCTGCATCGAAGAGGTCCTGGTCACGGACACGATTCCCCTGTCCGAGGCCGCCCTGGCCACGGGCAAGTTCCGGGTGCTCTCGGTGGCCCGCTTGCTCGGCGAGGCGATTCGGCGCATCCATCACAGCGATTCGGTGAGCTCACTCTTCGTGTGAGCCCGTTGAAGCCCGGTGGTCCGCAGGTCGTGGGCCCCTGGTAACCCCTCATGACAACCCAAGTTCAGAAGAGAAAAACCTGATGGAAAAGCAGACGCTCACGGCTGAGGTCCGCACTTCGTGCGGAAAGGGGCCGGCGCGTCGGCTGCGTATGCAAGGCAAGATCCCGGCCGTATTCTACGGTCCCGGGGTGGAAGCCACGCCGCTGACGATTTCGCCCGCCGACATTACCCGGATCTTGCGTGGGCCCCACGGCCGCAACGCGCTGATCGAGATCGCGCTAGACGGTCGGATCGAGCTCGCGCTCGTTCGTGACCTCGAGCAGGATCCGGTCACCCACGCCCCACTGCACGTCGATCTCTACCGCGTCTCGCTCGAGAAGCCGGTCGACACCTTCGTGCCCTTCGACGTCAGCGGACGGGCCATCGGAGTTCACCGCGGTGGTGTGCTCAACGTCACGACGCGCTCCCTGCCGGTACGCGCCACGCCGGATCTCATCCCGGCCAAGATCGTCCATGACGTCACTTCCCTGGACATGCACCAGAGCGTGACCGTGGCGGATCTCGTGCTGCCCGAGGGGCTCACGGTTTCTCTCTCGCCCAAGCGCACCCTGGCCACCATCGTCGAACCCCGCAAGGCTCTTGCGGAGGATCCCGACGCGGCCAAGGGTGAAGGCGCCGACGCCTAGTTTCAGCTGCCACGCCTCGTCACGTCGTCCCCCCATGGGCGCCGTGACGGGCGCAGGCCGATCAAGAGGCTCTCGCTGTGGACGCCCCGCTGTTGATCGTAGGTCTCGGCAATCCAGGGCCGAAGTACGCCAACAATCGGCACACCGTCGGCTTCATGGTCGTCGACGCGTTGGCCGAGCGCTGGGGTGCGCCCGCGCTGCGCGACAAGTTCCAGGGCATGTTCGCCAAGGCGAGCTTCGCGCGACGAGAGGCGCTGCTGCTGAAGCCCATGACCTTCATGAACCTGAGCGGTGATTCCGTTCAGCGCGCCATGCGTTTCTTCAAGGTTCCCCTCACGAACGTGCTCGTGATTCACGACGAGATGGACCTGCCCTTCGGTCAGCTGCGCCTGAAGCTCGGTGGTGGCACGGCGGGTCACAACGGCCTCAAGTCCATGATCCAATGCTGCGGAGGCAATGACTTCGTCAGGCTGCGCTTCGGCATCGACCGTCCTCGATCGGGACGCCCCGAGGGCTACGTGCTCTCGGACTTCGCGGCCGTCGAACGCGCCGAGCTGCCCGACGTCATCGACCGGGCCGCCGTCGGGGTGGAGGACGTGCTGCGCGACGGCGCCGCGCTGGCGATGAATCGCTTCAATCGCCGCTGAGCTCCCGGCTGCGCGCAGGGGCGTGGGTGGGTGGGCGAAAGCAGGCTCGGCCCGCGCTGCCTTCGGCTGGCGTGCCCCTCGGGGATCCGCTATAGGGCGTGCTCTTGTCTGGACTTTGGCGCTACGCCCAAGTGCAGACCTGCCTCGTTCCGGCATCTCGCCGGGGCCACTGACCAGGAGGAATCCCTTGACTGCTGCCAAAGCAAAGGCGCCCACCCGCTGGGCGCGCGAATACGAGACCATCTACATCTTGCGGTCCAATGTGGTCGCCGAAGATGCCGAGAAGGTCGGAACCCGAGTCGCCGACGTGATCGCACGTCTCGGTGGTCACCTCACGCAGGTGGACCATTGGGGGCGTCGTCAGCTGGCGTACAAGATCAACAAGCAGAGCCGCGGCATCTTCGTGTACGTGAAGTACGTCGCGTTCAACGACGCCGTCGCTGAGCTCGAGCGCAACCTGCGCCTGATGGACGACGTGATTCGCTACCAGACCATCGTGCTGCGCGACCGCATCGATCCCAGCACCGTCGAGGTCGATCCCGAGGCCGTGAAGTTTGAGGCCATCGAGGACGACGAGGAGCCCTACGAGGAGGAGAGCTTGGCCAGCCGGCTGGGTATGTCTCGTCTCGAGCCGCGGTCCGCCGAGGGCTACGAGGGCGCCACGGCCGGTGTGGCTGAGAGCGACGGCGACGCCAGCGACGGCGACGACGCGACGGACGGCGAGGACGAATCCGGTGAGGACGAATCCGGTGAGGACGAGAGTCCGGCCGACGCAGACGACGACGCGGACGAGGAGGTTTGACATGAACGACGACAACTTCGATGCAGACGACATGCCCGACCTGGACGAGACCCGGCAGAAGGGCGCCGTCATTCGTGAAGGCCGCTCCGACGCCGACCCGATGGGCATGCGCCGTCGCAGCAGCGCTGGCGAAATCGGCGGCGGTGACTTCGGCGACCGCGGCGAGCGCGGGGGCAACGGTGGCGGTGGCCGCAGCAGCGGTGGAAGCCGCAAGAAGGCGCCTCCCTTCACGATCGATGCGGACTTCGTCTTCGAGTACAAGGATCCGCAGAAGCTCCGCTACTTCATCACGGACCGCGGCAAGATCGTGCCGCGTCGCATCAGCGGCCTGAGCGCGAAGCAACAGCGTCAGCTCACCGTGGCGATCAAGCGCGCGCGCAACATCGCTCTCCTCCCCTACACCGCGATCGACTGAGGTAGACCATGGCTTCCCATCTGCAAGTCGTCCTCAAGGAGGACGTGGATCATCTCGGTCACACGGGCGAAGTCGTCCGCGTGCGCCCCGGCTTCGCCCGCAACTTCCTGCTGCCGCGTGGCCTGGCCTGTGTGGCCACCCGCGCGAACATCAAGGAGATCGAGCACGAGACCAAGCTCGCTCAGGCCAAGGCCAAGCGCGAGCAGGAGCAAGCGCGCGGCATCGCCGAGGCCATGGCCAACGTGACGCTGTCCGTGGCCAAGCCCGCCGGTGACGGCGGTCGGCTCTACGGCTCCGTGACCGCCATCGAGGTGGCTGAGCTGCTCGTGACCAAGGGCTACAACGTGGACCGTCGCAAGCTCGGCATGCCCGAGGAGCACATCAAGATGGTGGGTTCCTACGCCATCGGGGTGCGACTCGCGGGCGGCATCGAGGCCTCCTTCACCCTCGAGGTCACCGCCAGCGAGAGCTGAGCGAAGACCACGGGGATCCACGATCACGGGGACGAGGCCCACGCTTCGTCCCCGTCTTCATTCCGTCCCGCGCGAGCGAATCCGGCGGGCCCTATTGCGCGCACCGCGCCAACGTGTAGTCCTTCTCTCCCCCATGAGCAGTCACCTCCACCATGCCCGACCGTAGAACGCAGGGGCGCGTCCCGCCCAACGCCCTCGAGGCCGAACGCGCCGTGCTCGGCGGCATCTTGCTCGAGAACGACGCGATGAACGTCGTGCTCGAGACACTCTCCGAGGACGACTTCTACTCCGACGCCAACGGCACCATCTACGCCGCCATGGTCTCGCTCTTTCAGCGCGGCCAGCCCGTGGACGACATCACCCTACGGGAGGAGCTCGCCCAGTCTTCGCGTCTGCCGGCGGTGGGTGGCGACGAGTACCTGCTCTCGCTCACGAACACGATCCCCACGGTCGCCAACATCCAGGCGCACGCCAACCTCGTGCTCGAGAAGGCCATCGTCCGCAAGCTCATCGGCATCTGTCATGAGGTCGCGGCCACGGGCTACACGGACTACGGCGAGCTCGACAGCTTCCTCGACATGGCCGAGTCCGAGGTCTTCAAGGTCGCCAAGCAGCGCAGTCGGACGCCCTACGAGCACGTGCGTGATGTGGTCGTGCGCACCTTCGCGGAGATCAGCGAGGCCGCCAAGCGTGGCGAGTCGATCACCGGGCTCTCCACCGGCTTCGAGAAGGTGGACCGGATGACCGCCGGCATGCACCCGGGCGACTTGATCGTCGTCGCCGGGCGCCCCGGCATGGGCAAGACGGCCTTCGCGCTGAACATCGCGGCCAACGCCTGCGCCTCCGCCAAGGCCAGCGTCGTGGTCTTCTCCCTCGAGATGCCGAAGGTGCAGCTCGTCAAGCGCCTCTTGTGTAGCGAGGCGCGCGTGGATGGTGGACGCCTCAGGACGGC
Organism: Myxococcales bacterium; assembly: GCA_009992505.1. Lineage (GTDB taxonomy): Bacteria > Myxococcota_A > Polyangia > Polyangiales > Houyiibacteriaceae > JAADHO01. The sequence continues at coordinate 2,875 of JAACVI010000357.1, read as the reverse complement.
GAACCTCTCGCGTGACGACTGGCCTCGTCTGGCCGAAGCGGCCGGCCGCCTGACGGACATGAAGATGTGGATCGATGACACGCCCGCGCTGAGCGTGCTCGAGCTGCGCAGCAAGGCGCGCCGACTCAAGGCCGAGTGCGATCTCTCGCTGATCGTCGTCGACTACATGCAGCTGATGCGTTCGGGCTCGCGCAACGACAGCCGCGAGCAGGAGATCAGCGAGATCAGCCGCTCGTTGAAGGGTCTGGCCAAGGAGCTGGAGCTTCCCATCATCGCGCTGTCGCAGCTGAACCGTGGCGTCGAGTCGCGCGGCTCCAACGACCGACGCCCGCAGCTCTCGGATCTGCGCGAGTCGGGCGCCATCGAGCAGGACGCCGACACCATCTGGTTCATCTATCGCGACGAGGTCTACAACAAGGAGTCCGAGGATCGCGGCATCGCCGAGGTGATCATCGGCAAGCAGCGGTCGGGTCCGACGGGCACCTGTCGCGTGCGCTTCAAGAACGAGTTCACGCGCTTCGAGAACATCCAAGAGGACGACTACGGCGGTCGCGGCGACTTCTCGGACTGAAGATGTGTCCATCTATCGCGTGATTGGCGCCGAAGCGCGCGGGCGCACGATCGAAACGTAGGCGGCGATTCCCGCTACGACGAGCCTCTCGGCAACGCGATGTCGAGCTCCTCTGCATCGCAGGCTGTGAGTTTCCGCGTCTCACCGCTTCGGCGACGATCGCCTTCGGGCTTCCCCTGGCCCATGGCCAGCGCGTATCCTCTCCAGCAGTTCAGCGAAGGACGGGATATTCGTATGCGCAGCAAGTTGACGAGTTTTCTTCTCGTGGCGGCCGTGGTCTATGGCGCCGCACCGGGTGTTGCCCTCGCCGGTGGCATCGAGCACGGCGCCTCTGGCACACGTCCCCTCGGTCGAGGTGGTGCCTTCGCCGCCCGTGCCGACGACCCGATGGCCATGCAGTACGACCCGGCCAACCTCGCGGCCTTGCCGGGCATGCAGCTCAGCCTGAACGCCAACGTAGACTTCTACTCGTCGTGCTTCACGCGCACGGGGCGTCACGGCGCGTACGCTGACTTCGCGGCGGCCGGCGCCGCGCCCGTGCCGGATGGCATGGCTGGCAACGGTACCGTGTATACGGAAGACGTACCCAGCGCCTTCGGCTTGAGCACCGACGTGCCCCCTCAGGCCTCACCTGCGGAAGAGCAGATGATGCTCGACAGCGGCACCACCGCTGCCAATCCTCGCGTCTGCAACTCCGGCCCCCCCGGCATCATCCCGGCGCTGCTCTTCACCTGGCGCATTCGCAAGGACCTCGGCGTCGGCATCGGCCTCTTGGCTGACAACGCCGCGGGTCACACGCTCTTCGGCAGCGCGACGGATGGCACCGTCGCCTTCACCGGCGTGGGCAGCGCGGGTGGCCGCATCCCATCCCCTGCGCGCTACAACCTGATCGAGCAAAACCTGGTGATCGCCTTCCCGTCGGTCACCGTGGCCTACGCGCCGGATCCGCGCTTCCGCTTCGGCGTCACCTTCGGCTCGGGCTTCGGCATCTTCGACTTCACCAGCATCACCCGTGGCAACCGTGGCGAAGAGTACGGGCAGGACATCTACACCAAGCTCCACGCCGTCGACGCCTTCATCCCGCGCATCACGGCGTCGGTTCACATCGTGCCCATCGACAGCCTCGACATCGTCGCGAGCTTCATGTGGCAGGACGACGTCCACGCCACCGGCAACGTCGACCTCGAGGGCACCTTCTACGACAACAGCCCCGGCTGGACGCACGACAAGCAGCACCTCCCCAGTTCCCTCGACGCGCCCCAGCCCTGGCATGCGACCGTGGCCGTGCGCTACGCCGACCGCATCGCGCCGCGCCCGGCGGATCCCACCGCCGTGAGCCGCCTCTCGGGCCGCGTGGAAGACCAGATGAGCAACGAGCGCTGGGACATCGAGCTCGACGCCACCTACGAGATGAACAGCCGCGTGGACGAGTTCACGGCGCACATCCCCAACCAGGCCGATGGCTCGCGCCCGGCGCTGATCGTGGAGAGCGGCGGCTCCCCGCTCTCGCTGCCCGAGAACATCCACCTCGCGCATCAGTGGCGGGACCAGCTGCGGCTGAACCTCGGCGGCGACTACAACGTGATCCCCGGTCTGGCCGCGCTGCGCGCCGGCGTCTCCTTCGAGACCTCGGGTCTCAAGCGGGGCTTCACGCAGGTCGACTTCATCCCCGGTCAGCGCGTCGGTCTGCACGGCGGCCTCACCGTGCGCCTCGGACAGCTCGACATCTCGTTGGCCTATGCCCACGTCTTGCAGCGCGACGAGACGGTCACCGAGGGCGACAGCAGCATCGTGCAGACAGTCGCTCTGGATCAGGCGGCCATCGACAACAACGACCCTGCGTCGCGTCAGCACACGAACATCAACGCCGGGCACTTCACCGCCAGCTACAACATCGCGTCCCTCGCGCTGAACTATCACTTCCAGTAGCCGCGCAGCGGGCACTACCATCGATCCGACGGAGGGCGTCATGACGACACCTCGAGGCGCGCAGCCGCGCTCCCTGCATTGCATCGGCGGAGGGCCGGGCGGGCTCTACTTCGCCATCCTCGCCAAGCGCGCCTTCCCTCAGGCCGAGGTCGTGGTGCATGAGCGCAGCCCGGCGGACTTGGTCGCCGGTTGGGGGGTCGTGTTCTCGGACGAGACCATGGGCAACCTCGAGCTCGCCGACGCCGAGAGCTACCGCTCGATGCGCGAGGGCTTCGCCTACTGGGACCGCATCGACGTGCGTCATCGCGGCGACGTCGTGCGCTCGGGCGGACACGGCTTCTGCGGCATCTCGCGCCGACGCATGCTGGAGAAGCT
>JAACVI010000416.1 GCA_009992505.1 Myxococcales bacterium | reverse complement strand
TGCGCGGCCTGGCTCGAATCTCCGGGGCCGCGTGATGCGCGGCCTGGCTCGAATCTCCGGGGCCGCGTGATGCGCGGCCTGGCTCGAATCTCCGGGGTCGCGTGATGCGCGCTCAGGCCCTTCACTTCGACGGCAAGGGAGGCGTCGAGGTCCTGCGCCTCGGCGAGCTCTCGGTGCGCGATCCGGGTCCGGGCGAGGTGCGCGTGCGCGTGGTCGCGGCGGGCTTGAATCGCGCCGACATCCTGCAGCGCCGCGGCTTCTATCCGGCGCCCCCCGGTGTGCCAGCGGACGTGCCCGGCCTCGAGTTCGCGGGCGAGGTCGAGTCCCTCGGCGAGGGCGTGACGGAGGTCGCCGTTGGCGCACGCGTCATGGGCCTCAGCGCCGGCGGCGCCATGGCGACGCTCCTCGTGGCCCACGCGCGCGAGCTCTTGCCCGTGCCCGACGGCCTCGATCTGATCGAGGCCGCCGCTCTGCCCGAGGCCTTCTCCACCGCCTACGACGCGCTCTATCGCCAGGCCGACCTGCGCCTCGGTCGCACGCTGCTCGTGCACGCCATCGGCAGCGGCGTGGGCACGGCGGCGTTACAGCTCGCGTCGCTCTCGGGCGCTCACGTCGTCGGCACCTCGCGCACCGCGAGCAAGCTCGCACGCTGCCGGGCGCTAGGCTCGATGACGGGCATCTGCGTCGAAGATGGCGCCTTCGCCGGCGCGCTGCGCGACCACGCCCCGAACGGCGCGGACGTCATCCTCGACACCGTCGGCGCGTCCTACCTGGACGAGAACCTGCGCGCCCTGGCGCCGCTGGGCACGATCGTCACCATCGGTCTCCTGGGCGGCGTGAAGGCCGAGCTGAACCTCGGCCTGCTCCTGGCCAAGCGCGCGCGCCTCATGGGCAGCGTGATCCGCAGCCGCCCTCTGGAAGAGAAGATCGCGCTGGCGCAGGACATGCGCCTCGAGGTCTTGCCGCTGATCGCCGCCGGACGATTCCGCCCCGTGATCGACGACATCCTGCCCATGCAAGAGGCGGCCGCTGCTCACACGCGCATGGAGTCCGGCGACACCTTCGGCAAGCTCGTCCTGCGCTGGTGAGACGGGCCTGTTGGCAGCCTGTTGAAGAACCTCATCCCTCGTCTCGCCGGCGGGACGAGGCGTCTCGCCGCCGGTCCCTCCTGGAAAATCCTCCGGGATTTCCTCGTCGTGCCCAACGACGAGCCGACCCCGTCGCGCTCGTCGATCCTTCGGGTTCGGTTCTTCAACAGGCGGCTAGCCAGCGGCGATGGCGCGGCGCAGGTAGTTGGGCAGCGCGAAGACCGCGCGGTGGATGTCCGCGTTGTAGATCTGGGAGCCCCCCGTCATCGCCTCGACGCGCGCGTCCACGGGCGTCAGCGGATCGACCGAGTCGGCGCACAGCGTCCAGCTCCAGACACCGCCCGAGTAGATGGGCACGGGACCGAAGTAGGGGCGCACCGTCTGGAAGATGCCGCCGAGCTTCTTCTGCGTCTCGACGAAAGTGTCGCGGAAGTACACGGGCGATTCGCTCTGCAGCGCCAGCGCGCCGCCGGGCTTCAACAGGCGCTGGCAGCCGCGGAAGAACTCCTCGGAGAAGAGCACCTCGGCCGGGCCGACGGGGTCCGAGCCATCGACGAGGATCACGTCGAAGGCCGCGCCCTCGCGCTCCTTCACGAAGGCGACTCCGTCGTCGAAGCGCGTGTCGAGGCGCGGGTCGTCCCAGGCGCTGCCGATCGTCGGCAACCACTCCTTGCTTGCGCGCACGACGGCTTCGTCGATCTCGATCAGCACGCAGCGCTCCACGTCTTGGTGACGCAGCACCTCACGCGCCGAGCCGCCGTCGCCGCCGCCGATGATGAGCACGTCCTTGGGCTTGGCCACCGTGCACATCGCCGGCTGCACCAGCAGCTCGTGGTAGAAGAACTCGTCCTTCTCGCTGGTCATGAACAGCCCGTCGATCACCAGCATGCGCCCGAAGCGCGTGGTCTCGAGCACCTCGACCTTCTGGAAGCGGCTCTGCTCCGAGTGGAGCGTGCGCTCCACCTTCACGCCGAAGCGCACCGAGTCTTCGAACACCTCGTCGTAGTACAGCGCCATCGCCTCGCACCTCCGTCGCCGTGCTGTTAGCACGCTCGGCCGGAGCACACCCGCCCCGGCTGGCGAGGCGCCGCGGGCGAGGTTTCGCTGGTGCCTGAACGGGTAGGCATCGCGTCGACTCGGTAGCCTCCGACATCTGGGAGGTGACGTTTGTCCAATGAGCGGACTTCAGGTGCAGCGGAAGTCTGGCGGATGAAGCGGATGGCGAAGGTCGTGCCGCTGACCGCCGCGCTGGGACGCGCTGCATTTCACGCTGCTGCGCCGCGAGGGCCGCGCGGCGTCCGAGGTGGGAGTTCAAGGCTGCGAGCGCCGCCGACTCTACACGCGCGTGGGCCAGCAGTGGTTCGGCCTGGGGACGGGCGCCAAGAACTCGCTCGACGGTCGGGCATCGCCAGCCATCGGCGCGGGCTCGCGACTGCGGCGTTCCGTGCGCGGCCGCGCCTCGACACCCGTCCACGTTTTCGGTTATGTCGGCCCAGCCCAAGGAGCCCGCATGACTGATGAGACCGCCGCGCCCGAGCCCGAGGCCCATGAGTTCAACTCCGTGGAGGCTTCCGCGGACCCGGTGGAGTGGCTGCCCGGGGCCACGCATGCGGAGCAGATGTACGTCCCGGCGCCGAACGAGCTGCAGCTCACGTTTCGCGCGCTCTTCATCGGCTGCGTGGTCGGTGGCGTGGTGGCCTGCACCAACATCTACATCGG
>JAACVI010000408.1 GCA_009992505.1 Myxococcales bacterium | reverse complement strand
TTCATCGACACCGCCGACATCGGCGAAATCCGCGACGCCGCCTCCATGGGTCTCGTCGACGGCGTGACCACCAACCCCTCCCTGATCGCCCGGACGGGCCGCACGCTCGAGCAGTGCATCCGCGACATCTGTGAGGTCGTGGACGGACCGATCAGCGCCGAGGTGCTCGCCACCGACGCCGACGGCATCCTGAAGGAGGGCCGCAAGCTCGCGGCCATGCACAAGAACATCGTGGTCAAGGTGCCGCTGATCCCCGAAGGCTTGAAGGCCGTGCAGATCTTCGCCGCCGAGGGCATCAAGACCAACGTCACCCTCTGCTTCAGCCCCACGCAGGCGCTCTTCGCGGCCAAGGCCGGCGCCACCTACGTCTCGCCCTTCGTCGGTCGCGTCGACGACATCAGCGGCGACGGCATGGAGCTGATCCAGCAGATCGTGCAGATCTACGACAACTACGCGTTCGAGACCGAGGTGCTCGCCGCCTCGATCCGTCACCCCGTGCACGTCGTGCAGGCCGCGCTCCTGGGCGCGCACGTGGCGACCATCCCGCACAAGGTCATCCACCAGCTCCTGAAGCACCCGCTCACGGAGGCCGGCCTCGCCCAGTTCCTCGCGGACGCCAAGAAGACGCCGGCCAGCTGAGCCAGGATGCGGCCCCTCGCACGCATCGCCCTCGTCTCTGCGCTCGTGGTCGTCGCGCTGACGTCCCTCCCTCGTGCCGCGCGGGCTGACGTCTTGCCCGCGGGCGCGCTGGGCGCGCAGGTCCTGATCGAGCCCGGCGGCCACGTCGGCGGCGGCTTGCTGCTCGACGTCCTGCAGCCGCTGGGCATGTTGCGCCTGGGCTTCGCCATGGGCGTCACGGCCATCCCCAGCGACAACAGCGACGGTCGGGTCTACGTGCCGCTGCTCGCCTCCGGCGCACTCGTGCTCGGCCACGAAGGCGTCTCCCTCGCCTTGAGGCTGCGCGGCGGCGCCTGGGCGGGCGCCGTGAAGTCGGGCCTCGCGGGGGGCGGCATGCTGATGGCGGGCGTGCATCTCCGCTACGGCACGGACGAACGCGTCGCCTTCACCCTGGGCGTGGACCTCGTGCGCGAGTGGGGTCACGGTGACCGCGTGTTCTGGGCGCCGACCCTGGGCCTGGCCTGGGCCCTGGGCAGCGAGGACGCGCCGTGAGCGACGAATGGCGGCTGCCCGAGCTCGACGTCCAGATCGAACGGGACGAGAGCTCACCCGAAGACCACGGCTTCTTGCGCCTCAGGCGCCTGGTGCTGCGCAACCACTACCCCGAGGCGGAGCAGAGCCGGGCCTACCGCTACGACGTGGTCGAGCGTGACGCGCTGGACGCGGTCGCGATCGTGCTGGTCAGCCGTGAAGACTCGAGCCTGCGCGTGTGCCTGCGCTCGGCCACGCGGCCTCCGCTCTTGCTGCGCCGAGACGCGCGCCTGCCCTTGCCCGCGGACGACGCTCTCTCGCTCTGGGAGGTGCCCGCGGGGCTGGTGGAAGTGGACGAGCACGGCGAGGCCGGGCTGCGCGAGTGCGCCAGCCGAGAGACGTTGGAGGAGACGGGCCTCACCGTCGCTCCCGACGCCTTCACGCGCTTGGGTCCGCCCCTCTTCCTCTCGCCCGGCGTGCTCGCGGAGCAGGTGCACTTCCTGGTGGCCGAGGTCGATCCCGCGTTGGCCGCGGCGCCCACCGAGGACGGCTCGCCCGTCGAGGAGCGTGCGCGTGTGCGCTTCGTGACCTTGGCCCAAGCCTTCCAGGCGCTCGACGCGGGCATCGTCCGTGACGCCAAGACGGAAGTCGCCCTCCGGCGTCTGGCCGCGTCGTCCTCGGAGCGCGGATGACCGCACAAGCCTCCGTCTCGGCCGAGCCGCGCGTGCTCGTCATCTACAAGAAGACGGCGTTTCAGCGCACGGGCAACCGCGCGCGCGTGCAGCGCTTGCTGGCCGAAGCGGATCCCAGCGTGGCGCGCATGATGGACGCGCACCGCCAGCACCTCGAGACGCTTCACCTCGCGCGCGAAGCGCTCAACGAGCTGGGCGCCAAGGCCACCTTCCGACATCGCCACCAGCAGACGGACAAGCGCTGGGATCTCGTGGTCACCCTGGGAGGTGATGGCACCTT
>JAACVI010000356.1 GCA_009992505.1 Myxococcales bacterium | reverse complement strand
CGAAGGGCATGGCGACGCTGCCACCGCCCTCGATGTCGACGTCGCGATAGTCGTCGTAGGTGACGCGGAACAGGCGATGGCCCGCGACGTCCGTCTGCTCGGAGTGGCGCAGATGCAGATGTTGCGCTTCCGGAGCCAGGTCACGGTCGGCCGACGGCAGCTCGTACTCCAGCTCCTGACGTTGGCCGTCGGCGGCCGTCAGCGTGACGAGGTAGGTGCCGTGGCGCGTACACGCGATGGCCTGATTCGTCGCGTCGAGGCGAGGGCTGTCCCCGGTGAGGAGCAGGGAGAGATCTTCGCCGGAGAGCGCAACGCCCAGCAGACGCGCGATGTTGGAGGGGCAGCTCCGACCGTGCAGGAAGTGCCCTTCGCGCTGGTCGAGCAGCTCGAATGCGGGACCGTCGCTGGTCAACACGGCGGCGGGACCGAACTGCGTCATGGCGTCGAAGCGCAGGCGCCCCGGGCGCTCGAGCATCATCAACACCGTGCCGCGGATGCGCCCTTCGGTACCGCGCTGATCGACGCGCGCCTCGGCGCTCATGCTGCGAATGGGCTCCCGCGTCACGCGTGCACGCGCCAAGGCGGGCGCCGCCGCCGTGAAGGGCCGGGTCGGACAATGGACACCAGGGCATGCGGTCAGACCGAGCGCGAGCGCGCTGGCGAGGAGGAGGCGAAATCCCATGGCCGCCTTTCTAGCAGGTTCCGCCCGCATCACCCCAGGTCTCCGACGGACGCCAGGTGTCCCAGGGTCGCGCGTGGCCCGGAAGGCGAGCAACTGCTGCGGCGCGGGACCGCAGGTCGGGATGAAGCCGCAGCTCGCAGCCGAAGTCTGAGCCCGCCGCTTCCGAGCGCACGGGACACGAGCCCTCGGCGTCTACTCGGCAGGCGTGGCGTCTCGGTCGCCGCGCACGACGTATTGATAGGGCAAGTCTTCGTCGACCAGGTGCGCGCTGAGGCCACCCGCCGAGAGCTCGTCATGCACGGCGTCCGGGCTGAGCCGCATCCGCGCGGGCGCGCCCAGCGGGCTCTCCGGCGTGAAGTCGACGATCAGCACGTAGCCACCAGGGCGCAGCGCTCGTCGCAGGAGCCCGGCGTAGTCGCCGCGGGCGTCGATGTGGTGCCAGGTGTCTACGATCAGGATCCGGTCGACCGACTCCGGCGCGAGACCCGGATCATCCGGCGCGACCACTCGCGCTTCGACGTTGCTCAATCCGGCATCGGCGAAGCGCGTCTGCATGTGCGCGACCATGGCGGGCTCCACGTCGAGCGCGAGCACGCGTCCCGTCGCCTGCACGGCGCGGCTGAGGTGAGGCTCGAAGTAGCCCGTGCCCGCGCCCAGGTCGGCGACGACGAGACCGTCGCGCAGCTCGAGCAGTCGCAGGATCTCGTCGGGCTTCTGCCAGGCGTCACGCTCCGGATCGTCGAAGATCGCCGCGAAGCGCTCCACCTCCGAGAAGTCGTGGTGACGCCCATGCTCCGCGTGCCCGCCCGACGAAGCGTGCTCTGGATGCGACGCGGCGCCGGGATGACCCGCCGCGTGATCGGGTGGGCTCTCCGCGCTCCCACCACCGCAAGCCACCAACACAAACGCCAACGCACACAGGCTCGATTTCATGGCGAGGCTCTGCAACGACCGCGCTCGTCTCGCAAGTCAGATGTCGCGCGTGGAGCTCGAGGCAGGCGTCGCGAGCGCGAGGCTCAGAAGCGCATGACGGCGCTGCCCCAGGCGACGCCGCCGCCGAGAGCGCACACCAGGACCGTCTGACCAGGCTTGATCTCGCCGGCGCGCACACCCTCGTCGAGGGCGATGGGGATGGAAGCGCTCGACGTGTTCCCGTAGCGCTCGAGGTTCAGATAGAAGCGGCTCATGGGGATGCCCACTCGCTCGGAGACGCCGCCGAGGATGCGCAGGTTCGCTTGATGCGGCACGACCCAATCGACGTCGTCCGTCGTGAGATCGTTCTGCTCGAGCGCGGCCTTGCTGGCGGCGGAGAGGTTCTTCACGGCGGCCTTGAAGATGTCCTTGCCGATCATGTGCACGGTGTGCCGACCCTGTGCGACGGAGCTCGCGGTGGCCGGCTCCACGGAGCCGCCGCCGGGAATCTGCAGCGATTGGGTGAAGCCTCCGTCGGCGTAGATATGGGTCGAGAGCAAACCGCGTTCGCCATCCGAGGCGCCGACGATGGCCGCGCCGGCCCCGTCGCCGAAGAGCACGCAGGTCGTGCGGTCGTCCCAGTTCATCACCCGCGAGAGCAGCTCGACGCCGACCACCAGCACGTACTTGGCCGCGCCCGTGCGCACGAACTTGTCCGCGAGGTCGAGGCCGTAGATGAAGCCGGCACAGGCTGCGGCGATGTCGAAGCTCGGACAGTCGCGGCGCGCCCCGATCTTGCTCTGGACGAAGCAGGCCGTGCTCGGCAGCGGCATGTCCGGCGTCACGGTCGCGACGATGATGAGGTCGAGATCGGTCGCCTCGATGCCCGCCGCCGCGAGGGCGCGCTTGGCCGCCTCGGACGCCATGTCACTGGTCGCCTCACCCTCCGCGGCGATGTGTCGCTCGCGGATCCCCGTGCGCGAGACAATCCACTCGTCGGACGTGTCGACCTTGGCCTCGAGCTCCTGATTCGTGAGCACGCGTTCAGGCACGTAGTGGCCTGTGCCGAGGATCCTCGAGTGGGGTACGGACATCTGGTTCTCTCAGAAGGGGAAGCGACCGGCTGGCGGGCGAGGCGCGAAGTTAGAACGGAGGCGAAGCCGGCGCCAGCAAAAACCCCTAGAAACAAGGGAAAGCATGACCGCCGAGTCATTCTTGGCGTCGGGACGAGGTAGCGGATGACCCTGCGCGCACACGCGGGTAGCATGGGCGACCATGACCGCAAACGACGCTCGCGAGACATGGGATGCGCGCTACGCGGCCGGTCGCTTCGACCCCACGGGCCCACCCGCGTGGCTGGAAGAACTGGGCGAGGTCTTGCCGAATCGAGGAGTCGCGCTCGATCTGGCCGCCGGCGCGGGCCGGGTCTCGATCTGGCTCGCTCGGCGTGGCCTCTCGGTGGAGGCGGTGGACATCTCACCCGTCGGCCTGGCACTCGCGCGCGAGGCTGCGAACGACGAGGGCGTGAGCATCCAGACGCGCGTCGTCGATCTGGCGAGCGAGACCCTGCCTCAGGGGTCGTACGCCATGATCACGTGTTTCCACTACCGGCAACCGGGCCTGCTCCGGAAGCTGGCCAAGACGCTCACACCAGGGGGTGTGCTGCTGAGCGAGGTCGCCACGGTGCAGAACCTCGAGCGTCACGAGAGGCCGTCGTTGCGCTGGCTCGCAGACAGGAACGAGCTGCTGCGCGAGGCGGAGACGCTGGAGGTCGCCTACTACCGCGAGGCTTGGCTCGGTGGCCGGCACCTGGCGCGCCTCGTGGCTCGCGCGCCGCAGGCCTAGCAGCCTGCTCTCGAACTGAACGCGAAGGATCGTGGGGGCGCGGCGGTGACGGACTCAGCCGCCCGGAGCTTCACCGGAAGACTCGCCCGTGCCAGTCACCTCCGCCGGGCGCGTCGCGCCGTTCGCCGCCACGACCTGGACGTTCAGCGGCACGGCGTCGGGCAAGGTCACGTTCCTCGGGACCCGGCCGGCATGCTGCTCCCTTCGGTGATAGGGCCGCCTCAAGGTGCCATAGCGTGGCCGCCTTCCGGGGCGCGACCAATCCACCCACTGGGCCGCCGTCTCACGCGCGTCGACGTGAACGAAGGGAGTGTGGGGGTAATAGCCACAGCCCGTCTCGCCGAGGGAGCGACAGAAATCGAAGAGGGCGCGTTTGCCCACCCCCTCGATCTGAATATCCGTCGCGCGCCCGCTCACGTGCTGGCTGGCCTCCGACGTGAAACGACGCGCCTCGCGGAATCCGCTGACGATGGTGATGGTTCGTCCGCCGAAATGATCCGAGATGGCCGCCAGCAGGATGGCGAGGCGGGGATGGGGTTCGCGCCGCTCGGCGTCCTCGTGACGGCGCATCAAGAGACTCAGCTCCTCGAGTCCCTCCTCCGGCACTCGACCCGCGCTGTCGCGCAGACGGACGCGCTGGACCTCTCCGCCCGCGCGCGTCGATCGTAGGCGCAAGACGCCCGGCTCTTCGGGCGTGCCCCAGTCCCGCTGCGTGTGGGAGCTCGCGTGGGCCTCGTGTCCCGGCAAGTAGAGTCGCTGTCCCACGTGCAGATGATCGCTGTCGCGGAGGTGGTTCTGCCGCCTCAGCGCGTCGACGTCCGTGTGATTATTGCGGGCGATGCGACCGAGGGAGTAGCCAGGTCGCACGTAGACCTCGCCCTCGTCGGGGATCTCGAGCTGATCCCCCACCGTGAGCCCGTGGCTGGGCCGAGAGTGGTTCGCGAGTGCGAGGTCCCAGACCGAGACATGGAAGTGACGTGCGATGCGGGCGAAGCTGTCGCCGCGACGAACACGATGTGTACGCTGTGCGGCCGCGGACGACGCCATCAGCGGAAGCAGAGCGAGCGCTACCAGCGCAAGCGTCCCCAGGCGGGCGGGCGACTTCATCACCACGAGTATTCAGGGAACCGGCCCTGAGGGCAAATGGCCGGTCTCAGCTTCGGCCGAGGCGGAGGTGGAAGCTCTGCGGACGGGTCAGGCCTTCGTAGCCGAGGAGAGACAGAGTCGCGCCGCGCCCCGAGTCTTTGACGCCGGTCCAGGCCAGGTAGGGATCCAGATAGTCGCAACGGTTCATGAACACGGTGCCTGTCTCGATGCGGGGCCCGAGCGTCAGCGCGGCTTCTTCGTCACGCGTCCAGATGCTCGCCGTGAGGCCGTAGCGGCTGTCGTTCATGAGCGTCAGCGCCGTCTCGTCGTCGGGCACGGACATGATGCCCACGACGGGCCCGAAGGTCTCCTCGCGCATCACGTCCATCGTATGGTCCACGTCCACCAGCACCTGCGGCGCGAGGTAGGGCAGTGTGCGCTCACCGAAGGCCTTCGCGTCGATCAAGGGACGCGCGCCAGCGGCGATGGCGCCTTCGATCTGCGCCACGATGGCCTTGGCGGCCGACGTGCGCACGACGGGACCGAGCGTGGTCTCAGGCTCCCGTGGGTCACCGAGGACATAGCTGCGCACGAGCGCCGCGCTCTGTTCCACGAAGTCGTCGAACAGGCTCTCGTGCACGTAGACGCGCTCGATGCCGCAGCAGGACTGACCGCTGTTGAAGAACGCGCCATCGACGATGCCGTCGACCGCCTGCTTCAGATCCGCGTCCGCGCGCACGTAGGCTGGATCCTTGCCGCCGAGCTCGAGGCCGGTGGCGATGAAGCGCTTCGCCGCCGCCGAGCGCACGGCGTGACCGCCGTCCACGGAGCCCGTGAAGGCGACGTAGTCGAGGCGCGGATCGGTGATCGCGGCCGCCGCCAAATCGTGGTCGAGGTGAAGCGCCGTCAACAGCCCGTCGGGCAGGCCCGCTTCGCGCCCGGCCTGAGCGAAGCGCTCCGCGACCAGCGGCGTCTGCCGGGCGTGCTTCAGGATCACGGCGTTGCCCGCGGCCAGCGCCGGGATCACGGCGTTCACGGAGGTCAGCCATGGGTAGTTCCAGGGCGCCATCACCAGCACCACCCCGAGGGGTGCTCGCCGAATGAAGCGCGTGTAGCCGGCTTGCTCGGGCGGACGCACGTCGGCCAGCGCCTCGGGCGCGAGCTCGATCATGGTCCGGCCGCGAACCTCGAAGCCGCCGATCTCTCCTGGAGCGTAGCGAATGGGTCGACCCATCTGCGCCGTGAGCTCCTCCGCCAGCGTCGTCTTGTGCATAACGACCCAATCGACGAGCGCGGTCAGGCGAGTGAGGCGCTCGGCCAGCGGCGTGGCCGCCCACGCGCGCTGGGCGAGGCGTGCCTGATCGAGGGCGGTGTCGAGCTCGGCGGACGTCGCGAAGGCGCGCTCCGCGACCAGAGAGCCATCGGCGGGGGAGTGGCATGAGAACCGCTGGGTCATGGCCGGATCGGGACACGAAGACGCGCCGGGGTCAACGCCTTCGAATCGAGGCTCTCGCCCTCGACAGTCGGCGGCTTCTGGTATCCTGCGGCACGCTGCACGGGAGCGGCGAAAGGAGCCAGGATGGATCTGACCGAGATTCGGGCCGCGTTCGAGGAACGGGGCATCCGCAAGGTGAAGCTCGGTGGCTTCGACGTGGACGGCGTGCTGCGCGGCAAGCTCGTGAGCACACGCAAGTTCTTCAGCGCCGCCAAGAGTGGATTCGGCTTCTGCGACGTGATCTTCGGCTGGGACGTGGCGGACACGCTGTACGACAACGCCACCGTCACGGGCTGGAAGACGGGCTACCCCGACGCGCTGGCGCGCATCGATCTCGACAGCTTCCGCGTGCTGCCCTACGAGCCCGACACGGCCTGCTTCCTGGTCGACTTCCACCTGCCCAACGGCAAGCCCCACCCCGCTTGCCCGCGCTCGCTGCTCAAGCGCGTGGCGGCCCGCGCGGAGGCCTCGGGCTACCGACCCCGCTTCAGCGGTGAGTTCGAGTTCTGGGTCTTCCGCGAAGATCCCCAGACCTTGCAGACCAAGGGCTTTCGCGATCTCACGCCGCTCTCCCCGGGCATGTTCGGCTACTCCTGGCTGCGCGAGGGCCAGCACAACGAGCTCGCGAGCGACATCCTCGAGACCATGGAGGCCTTCGGCATCGAGATCGAGGGGCTGCACACAGAGACGGGGCCCGGCGTGTGGGAGGCGGCGCTGCGCTACGACGACGTGGTGCGCGCGGCCGATCAGGCGGCGTTGTTCAAGACGACGATGAAGCAGCTCTGCCATCGCCATGGGCTCAGCGTGACCTTCATGGCCAAGTGGAATGCCGCGCTGCCCGGCTCGAGCGGACACCTGCACCAGAGCCTGTGGGACGGCGAAGGCGACGTGAACCTCTTCGCCGACGCCAAGTCGCCCGACGGGCTCTCCACGCTGGCGCACCACTACATCGGCGGGCTCGTCTCCCTGGCGCCCGAGCTGACCGCGCTCTTCTCTCCCTTCATCAACACCTACAAGCGCTACGTCCCGGGCGTGTGGGCGCCTCTGCGCGCGTCCTGGGGCATCGAGAATCGCACCTGCGGCGTTCGCGCCATCACCGGTCCCGGCGCCAGCGCGGCGCGCGTGGAGCTGCGACAGACCGCGGCGGACATCAACCCCTTCATCGCCATGGCGGCCAGCCTCGGCGCGGGGCTGCACGGCATCGAAGGCGGCATGGAAGCGCCGGCGCCCGTTCAGGGCGACGCCACGGGGATGGAGGCGCCCGGCGCGCCGTTGCCGCTGACCTTGGACCACGCCGTGCGAGCGCTCGAGGCCAGCGACGCCGCCAAGCAGATCCTGGGCGAGGCCTTCGTCGACCACTACGTGCGCAGTCGCGACTGGGAGGTGCGCCAGTACCGCAAGGCCGTGACCGATTGGGAGCTACGCCGCTACTTCGAGGTCGTCTGATGTTGCGTCGCTTGTCCGAGAACCCGCTGCGCCTGCCGCACCTCTCGCCCTACGTGCCGGGTCCGGACGATCCGGCGATCTTCTGGTTCAACTCCGAGCGCAAAGACATCCTGGCGGAGGTGGAGCGGCGCGTGGCGGCCGCCCACGCCAAGGATCGCAAGGCGCTCGAGGTGACGCTGAACGAGGCCGCGTACCACGAGATCCAGCGCCTCGAGCGTCAACGGGACGCCGAGTCGAAGGAGAACCTGGGCTACTGGCGAGGCCTGATCCGGCGCATCGCGCGCATGACCGACGACGAGAAGCGGACGGCCCTGGAGCGCACGGTGCACCACATGGCCAAGGACGTCGCGGGCAACTTCGACCCGCGCGTGTACCAGCTCTCGCGCAAGGTCGTGCCCAAGCTCCTCGCGGGCGTGATGCGTCCGTCGGATCTTCCGCGTGAGCTCTTCGGGCAAGGCGCGCCGCTGATCGACGAGCTGCTGCGCGTCGAGGGTTGCGTGGAGAAGCTGCGCTCGCTCTCGAAGCATGGCGCGCTGGTCTACGTGCCCACGCATTGCTCCAACCTCGACTCGATCGTGCTCGCGCAGGCGCTGGAGAAGAGCCACCTCTCCCCCGTGGTCTACGGTGCGGGCAAGAACCTGTTCTCCAACCCGATCATCAGCTTCTTCATGCACAACCTCGGCGCCTATCGCGTCGATCGCCGGATCAAATCCGCGCTGTACAAGGAGCTGCTCAAGACCTGGTCCTGCGTGATGATCGAGCGCGGCTACCACTCGCTCTTCTTTCCCGGTGGCACGCGCAGCCGCTCGGGTCTGATCGAGAATCACCTGAAGCTCGGGCTGGTCGGTTCGGCCGTCGAGGCCTTCAGCGAGAACAGTGTGCGCGGCGTGGCGCGGCGCGTCTTCTTCGTACCCACCACCATCAACTACGCCCTGGTGCTGGAGGCGGAGTCTCTGGTCGAAGATTGGCTCGCCGAGGAGGGCGGCGCTCGCTACATCATCGAGGACGACGAGTTCTCTCGCCTCGATCGCTGGGTCGCCTTCTTCCGCAAGCTCTCGGGCCAGGACACAGCGTGCGTCATTCGCTTCGGCGAGCCCCTCGATCCCTTCGGCAACGAGGTGAACGACGAGGGCTGCTCGCTCGCGCCCGAAGGCCAGACCATCGATCCCGTCAGCTACACGCTGCGTGGCGACGCGCCCGTGCTCGACCATCGGCGCGACGCGGCCTACACGCGCGAGCTCGGCGAGCTCCTGGTCGAACGCTACCGCTCCGAGACCGTGATCATGTCCACCCAGCTCGTGGCGCACGTGCTGTATCGGCAGCTGGTCGCCGCCACGCCGGGGCTCGGGATCTTCGCGCGGCTGAGGCTGAGGGGTGAAGTCAGCGTGCCACGTGAGGAGCTGGTGAGGCAGATCGAGGTCGCGCGAGAGGCCCTGCGTGCGCTGGGCAAGCGGGGCGAAGTGCGGCTGAGTCGCACGGTGAGTGACGCCACCCCGGACGAGCTCTTGAATCGGGCGCTCAGCGTCTGGAGCGGTTACCACTCACGCGTCGCGGCGCGCGATCTGGGCGTGGAGATCACGGCCGAGGATCCGACGCTGCTGCTCTACTACCAGAACCGCTTGGTCTCCTTCGCGGAGGCCATCGCGCCGCCCGAGTTGCTGGAGGCTGCGCGGGAGATCGGACAGATCGGCGTCAAGGGAGGTCTGCGATGAGGCCGGTCGGAATTCTCGGCGCCGGTGCCTTCGGCAAGGGACTGGCACGGGCCGCGCGCCGCGCGGGCAACCGGGTCGTGCTCTTCAGCCGCTTCGGCCAGGACCTCGACGACCCGGGCATCGAGGTGGTCGACGACCTGGCCGCGCTGGCGGAGACCACACCCATCTTCATCGCCGTGCCCTCGGTCTTCGTGGCCGAGGTCGGATGCGAGCTCGGGGTCCACCTCGACGGGCGCCACTTGCTCGTGCACGTGAGTCGCGGCCTGGTCGGCCCCGATCTGAGAACCCTGAGCCGCGTCCTGAGAGAGGTGTCGCCCGTGCGACGGGTGGGCGCCCTCGCCGGACCCCTGGACGCCGCCGGTCTCGCGCAGGGGCTGCCGGGCGGCGCCATCGTGGGCTCCGCCTTCCCCGAGGTGGCGTCCGCCGTGCGGCAAGCCATCGGAGGGCAGAGCCTGCGCATCTACGAATCCACGGATGTGCGCGGAGTCGAGATCGCGAGCGCCATCGTGGGTCTGTCCGCCATCGCCGTGGGCTACGCGCGCGCCGTCGGCGCGGGTCCTTCGGCGCTGGCCGTGATGGTCACCCGCGCGATGCACGAGGCGGCCGCCGTGGGTCAGGAGCTCGGCGCCGAACGCGAGACCTTCTGGGGCCTCGCTGGCCTCGGCGATCTGGTGGCGGCGACGCTGGGCGATGGACGCCCCGAGCTCGCGGTGGGAGAGGCCCTGGGCCGCGGAGAGAACGCTGCTTCGGCGGCGAAGGCGGCGGGCGCCAACGTCGAGAGCTTGCTCCTGGCGGGGCGCATGGCGGAGTACGCCGAGCGGGTCTCGATCTCGGCACCCGTCACCTCCACCGTGGCGCGCGTGATCGCCGGCGAACTCGACACCGAGCTCGCCCTGGGGGCTCTCATGGCGCGCAGCGTCGGCAGAGAGTAAGCAGGCCGGAAGGAGCCGCCATGACGAGTATTTGGAGTTTCCCCACCCGGGTCATTTTTGGTCAGGGCGCGGCGCAGGAGCTGGGTTCAGAGGCCAAACGCCTGGGCGCGAAGCACGCCCTCTTGGTCTCCGATCCGGGCGTCGCCGGAGCTGGTATCCTCGATGGAATCAGCGAATCGCTGCAGGCCGCGGGCCTGGGCGTGACGCGCTACACGGACGTCAGCGGCAACCCACTCGAGGCCGAGGTGCTCGGCGCGACCGACGCCTACCGCGACTCGGGCGCGGACCTGATCGTCGGCGTCGGCGGAGGGTCGGCGCTGGACGTTGCCAAACTGGTCCGCGTGCTCGCGACCCATCCCCCGCCCCTCGCCCAGTACGACGACGCCAAGGGCGGAGACGCCCTGATCACCGAAGACGTGCCGCCGATGATCGCGCTCCCCACCACCGCTGGCACCGGCAGCGAGGTCGGACGCAGCGGCGTGGTCACGATCGAGGCGACCAACAAGAAGACCGTGATCTTCGCGCCGAAGCTGATGCCCAACGTGGCCATCCTCGACCCCATGCTCACGGTCTCCCTGCCCCCGCGCGCCACCGCCGCGACGGGCTTCGACGCGCTCACGCATTGCATCGAGGCCTACTGCGCCAAGGGGCATCATCCCATGGCCGACGCCATCGCCCTCGAGGGTGTTCGCCTGGTCGTGGCGCACATCGAGACCGCGGTGCACGACGGCAAGGACCTGAAGGCGCGCGGCGCCATGCTCGAGGCGGCCATGATGGGCGCGACGGCCTTCCAGAAGGGTCTGGGTGCCTGCCACTCGCTGGCCCATCCGCTCTCGGCCGAGACGGGCATGCACCACGGCCTGGCCAACGCCCTGTGCCTGCCCGCGGTGCTCGACTTCAATCGCCAGGCCGTCCCCGAGCGCATCGCGGCGATCGCGCGCATCCTCGGCGCGCGCGGAGACGACGTGGAGACGCTCGCCTTCGAGTGCTCGGGCGCCGTAAAGGCCCTGCGACGCAAGCTCGGCCTGCCCGACGGACTCGCCGCCGAAGGCATCTCGGAAGACGACCTGCCCCGGCTCGCGGAGCTCGCCATCCTGGACGCCTGCCACGCCATGAACCCACGCGAGTGCGTGGCCGAAGACATGCTTGCACTCTTCCGCGCTTCGCTCTGAAACGCATCGCACCCCGGCTGGCGGCGAACAGCGCTTTCAGTACCTCTTGCTGAAGAAGCCCTGAGCCGCGCGGGACCGGGGCGCTCTAGAAAGCAGCGCCGAAGCCGAAGGTGGCACCACCGCGCGTGGGCGCGACGTAGGGCGTGAGGGCATAGCCGTCGCGTCGACGAGCACGACGATCGCCCCACTCGAAGAAGACCGTCCCGCCCGCGATGGCGCAGGCAAAGCTGAGGGCCGTGGCGCCCCAGATCGCAGCCTTGGACTCGTTGTTCCAGACGATGCCGCGAAACCCGATCAGCGTCCCGATGCCCGCGCCCGCCGCCGTGCCGATCAGAGTGAAGCCGAAGGAGGACTGACCACCCGTGATGCGTCCACCGAGGTAGATGCCGAGATCGGTGAACCAGAAGCTGGCGATGGGGCCGAAGACGAACGCGAAGAACGCGTCGCCCAGATCCGTGGAGCCGTGCAGCATGGCGAAGGTGAGGCCGATGCCGGCGCCAGCGCCCACCAGGCCCAGACCGATCTCGGCGCCGACGCCACCTCCATCATGCGGCGGTGGAGGCGGCCGTTGGGGCATCACGGGCTGCCCGTAGGGCTGGGGCTGAAGGTTGGTCTGCTGTGCGTAGGGCTGCTGCTCGTAGGGCTGTCCCTGAACCACGACCACCTGCGCGCCGTAGCCCGGAGGCGGCGCCATGGGCGCCTGGGGAGCGGGCGCCGGACCGGTCGCGGCGGCAGCGCCCGGACCTGGACCCGCCGCAGGGGTGGCACCGGGAGCGGGATCCACCGCAGGCGCGGCGCCATCGGGAGCCGGTGGAGGGGCCAGCTCATCCGCTGGGGCCGCGAAGGGATCGGCCGGGGCCGGTTGCTCTTGCGCCTGGGTCGTCAGCGGTGTCGCGAGCAGGCAAGCAAGGGCCAGCAGGGCGGGAATTCGAAACATGGGAGTCCTCGTCGTCGTGAAGCGAATAGCGGACAGTCTGCCCGTGACGGCCCCGAAGGTCGACCATCCATGGCCTGGCGCCGCCGATTGATAGTTGGGAACCGTCCGCGAAGACCGCCCGCGGCAGCCCGATCAGTGACCCCAATCGTTGGCGGCGCCCGACATCTCGAGCTGCAAGCGACTCGCGTGGAAGAACGCGCTGCGCGGGAAGTGGGCTTCCGTCAGAGGCGCATCGTCGAGGCTGGCCGCGTTCACGAAGGGAGCGGACTCCGCCGAATCCGGCGCGTCGATCACCACGTCACCGCTGGGCAGGTGCAGCGTGCTCTTGGTGAAGCGTGGGCTGCCCATCAAGTAGTCCGGCGTCGCGGCGATGGGGAAGAAGCCGAGCGCCCCGAAGACGTACCACGCGCTGAGCGTGCCCGAGTCGTCGTTGCCCGGCAGACCCTCGGGGTTGTCGTGGTAGAGCGTGTCCATCACCCAACGCGTCCAGCGCGCGCTGGCCTCGGGACGCCCGAGCGCGCTGAAGATCCAGGGCGCGTGGATGTCCGGCTCGTTGCCATGCCAGTAGTAGTTGTTGGGCAGGATCGGGTCGGGGCGCCGCGTCGTGTTCTGGAAGAAGGTCTCGAGCCTGTCGAGCATGGCCTCGCGCCCACCCATGACGGTGGCGAGCCCATCGAGATCATGCGGCGCGTACCAGACGTACTGCCAGGCGTTGCCCTCGACGTAGAAGTCCTGGCCCGTGGTGTCGCGGAAGCCACGCGCGAAGCTGCCGTCGCGCGCGCGACCAACCAGGAACTGACTCTCCGAGTCCCAGAGGTTCTGCCAGTTGCCGGCACGCACGCGGAACATGGCTCCGTCCGCGTCTTCGCCCAGGGCGTCGGCGAGCTGCGCCATGGCGAAATCGTCGTAGGCGTATTCGAGGGTGACGCTCGCGCTTCCACCCACTTCGTCCATGGGTACCCAGCCGAGCTCGATGTAGGCCTCGATGCCGCCTCGCCCACCGAAGGGAGCACCCGCGGGCGTCGGCGCCATAGCCGTCCGCCGTAGCGCGTCGTAGGCGGCGCGCAGATCGAAGTCGCGCTCACCCATCAGCCAGCTATCCGCCAGCACGATGGCGGCGCTCTCACCCACCATGCCGCCGGTGTAGCCCGCGCCCAGAGGCCAACGCGGCATGTAGCCGCCGTCCTCGGCCATGGCGACCAGAGAGCGATTGAAGTCGCGCTGGTACTCCGGATAGAGCAGCGTCACCAAGGGGTGCAGCGAGCGGAAGGTGTCCCAGAGGGAGAGGTCCGTGTAGTAGCGGAAGCCCGTCGCGACGTGCACGGCGTGGTCGAGTCCGCGGTAGCTGCCGTCGACGTCGCTGAAGAGCGTGGGCATGGAGAGCGCGTGGTAGAGCGCCGTGTAGAAGAGCCGGAAGTCGAGCTCGCGTCGACCCTCCACCTCGACGCGAGAGAGCGCCTCTTCCCACGCCTGACTGGCCGCCGTGCGCGCCGCGTCGAAGTCCACCGTGGCCGCTTCCGCGTCGAGGTTCATGCGCGCGTGCGCGACGTCGACGTAGGACAGACCGATGGCGACGCTGACGGGTCCGGCGCTGGGGTCGAAGCTCGCGTAGACGCCCGACGCCGCGCCCGTGGCGCTGAGGCCTCCGTCCGTGAACGCGCCGCCCTGCCACACGCCCGAGCTGAGCAAGTCCTGATCGAAGCGCGCCACGAAGAAGACGTCCATGCCGTCGTAGCGTCCGGAGTAGGAGCCGAGCAGGTGGACGAAGCCCTCGGCCTCGCGGCTCGCGGGCGTGATCGTGACCGCGCCGTCGGTGATGCTCACGGAGGGCACGACGTGACCGAGATCGAGCAGCCAGGTCGGCGTGGTGCCGGCCGGGAAGCTCGCGCGCAACAGGCCCACACGATCCGTGGCCGTGACCTCGACCGCGATGGCAGGATCCTGCAGCGTGACGGCGTAGTAGCCCGGCTCCGCTCGCTCGGTCGTCTTGTCGAAGAACGCGCGATAGCCATCCTGCGCCGTGCGGGCGGCCGTCATCCCGTCCACCGGCATCAGCCCAATCGTGCCGTAGTCGTGCGTCCCGATGCCCTCGGCTCGCGTCATGCTGAAGCCCTGGATCATCGTGTCGTCGTGGTAGTAGCCGCTGAAGTGATTGATCGGCGCGGCACCGTCCGGGAGCGTCGTGTCGGGTCCGGGTCGCACCATGCCGTAGGGCCGCTGCGCCGCCGGCGCGCACGACGCGTAGCCGAAGCCGAGACCGCCCGTGCCGACGAAGGCATTCACCCATTGGGTCAGAGGTGTGGCCGCGGGCCGCGACTCGGGAGGCGGACCGGCATCGAGCGCAGCATCCACGGACGCGTCACCCGCAGCGTCGAGAGCCGCATCGCTGCTGGCGTCGAGGCCGGCGTCCGACGTCGACGAGCCACCTCCGCAAGCGGCGAGCCCGAGCAGACAGAGAAGAGCAATGGAGAGATGCGCCCGGTTCATGGCCCGAGCATAGCGCAGGCCCGCGAGGCACGGATCTCTCCGGCACGAGCTGCAAGACCCGCTCGCCCGTCGACTCCGGGCGCAGCCTTCAGCGAACGACCTCGACCATCGCGCCGACATCCACGCTGCCCAGCTCCGCGCACGCCTGATCCCCTTGGTACATGTACGTGAACCAGAAGAATGGGGCTCTCCTGACATGAACGTGGGTCATGCGAGCCTTGGGAGCTGAGGACAGAGGCCGCCAAACTTGAGCATGGCGAGCGCCACGAGGGGCTCGGCG